>JBFJKG010000294.1:0-3420 GCA_041635075.1 Solimonas sp. | reverse complement strand
GGCGTCAGCGTCTTGCCCAGTTGTGCCGCTTCGTCAGCAGGCACTTTCGCGGCTGCCGGCAGCAACGTGCCGAACGCGAGCAGGCAGGAGAGTGTCCAGAGGGTCGTGACTTTCATGGCGTGCTGTCGGTCTCCGAGTGTGGTGGCAGTAGATTGGATCACTTTGCGGCCAGCAAGTTCGCATCGTCTCGCTGCGTGCGTATCACGCACCATGCAAGTGCGGGCAGCAACAGGATGGCGCCGAGCAGATTGGCGCTGAACATGAACAATAGCAGCAGGCCCATATCGGCCTGGAACTGCAGACTGGAGAACACCCAGGTGCATACGCTGAGAATCAGCGAGGCAGACGTGAAGACCACGGCCTTTCCGGTGTGCCGCAGCGCCTGAAAATAGGCCTCCCGCAGCCCTATGCCGCGTTCCAGGTATACCGCGAACTTGCTCCAAAGGTAGATGCTGTAGTCCACGCCAATCCCCACACCAAATGCCGCGACGGGTAGGGTGGCAGGCTTCATGCCGATGCCTACTGTTGCCATCAGCCCGTAGGTCAGCAGCGAGCACAACACCAGCGGCGTCAGGATACAGATGACGCTGGCGAAGGTACGGAACGACAGCCAGGCGAACAGACCCAGCGTGGCATGGACCCAGACGATGACCAGAATCTCCCGCGCGCGGATTTCCTGATTGGTCGCCGCCATGACGCCAACGTTACCGGAGGCCAGCTTGAGCTCGACGCCGCTGTTGCTATTGGTAGCAATGAAATCTTCGGTGGCATCAACGATGCGCTCAATCGTTTCGGCGCGATGATCCTCGGTGAAAATCAGAACAGGCATCGCGCTGCAGTCCGGGTTGTTGAGGCCTAGCGCGCTCGGTACCGGCCCGACCAGGTGAGCAAGCCCGCCTTCGTTGCGCGGCAGAACCCGCCATTTCGGGGAGCCCTCGAACCAGGCCTGGCGAACTTGTCGTGCGATCTGCGGCAGCGACATTACGGACTGCACGCCTTCAACGTTCTGCATCGTCCAGGCGTAGCGATCAATCAACTCCATCTTTTGTGGTGAAACGCAGCCGTACTCGCCGGTCACGGCGATGACCTTCAGAAGATCGACACCGATGGCGAAGTTGTTGGCGATGGCGATCGAATCGATGTTGTAGCGTCCGTCGGGCCGCAGCTCCGGAACGCCGGTCTGCTGATCGCCTACGGTCAGCTGCGGATACATCGCCAGTGCCCACACCAGCGCCAGCGATGCGGCGCCGAGGGTGGGTAGCGCGACGCGGCGAGTGGCAAATGCCGACAGGCGACGCCAGATTGCATCGCTGAAGTGGATGCGGGCCAGCTGCCTGCGGCGGAACTTCTCGACATCGGGGAGGCTGACCCACGACAGCACGATCGGCAGCATGACCTTGTTGGTGACGATCACCGCGGCCATGCCCATCGCTGCATTGAACGCCATCTCCCGGACGATGTCGATCTGGATGAAGGCCAGCGTCGCAAATCCGATCACGTCGGTCAGGATGGCAATGGTCCCGGGGATGAACAGCTGGCGGAACGTTTCCACGGAAGCGTCCAGAGAGCTGCGGCCATTCTCCGCCACTTCGCTGCCCCAGGCGTTGATGTACTGCACGCCGTGGGATACGCCTATCGACAGAATCAGGAACGGCACGAGAATCGCAAAGGGATCGAGGCCGAAGCCGGTCGCACGTAGCAGACCCAGCTCCCAGACGACGGCAGTCAGTGCGGCGAACAGGGGTAATAGCGACAACCGCCACGAGCCGCAGAACAGCCACAGCAGCAGCATCGTCGCTAACAGGGCAACGGCAAAGAATCCGACGACCTCGGCGCTGGCATCCGTGACATCGCCGACAACCTTGGCGAAGCCGATGATATGGATATCGACATCGGCGACATAATCCGGATTGTCGGACTCGGCCCACTCCACGGCCGAGCGCGGAATTCTTCGAACAGGTTCATCCGCGCGACTGCGGTCGGCGGTGATGGTGGCGAAGGCGGGTGCCCACGTGGGTTGCTCGTAGCGTGTTGCAACGACGGCGCCTGCAGCGTAGCCGGCGATGGCTTCGCGCGCTCGCCACTGCCAGCGCCGGGGGCTGGTATAGCGGCCGCGGATCTTCTCAAGTTCCTGCGCCGCCCAAACGTAGTCAAGCTTCTCGCCGGTGGCAGGGTCACGCTCGAGAAGCTCTGCCACGACCAGTGCGCCGCGCTGATCGGCAGACACGAGGCGGCCAATGATTCCGGCCTTGGCGACGTTGCTGCGGATCAGGTCCAGCATCTCGGGCGTTGCCTGATAATTGCGGGGGACCACGTCGCCGGACTCAAAGCCGTCCTCGACGATCTCGATGTAGCGGACTCCAGGGGTGAACAGCGAGGTGACGCGTGAGCGATCTACGCCGGGAAGGAAAAACACGGCGTCCGTGACCGACTTCAACGTTTCGAGAAACGCGGCGTTGTAGATGTCACCCTTGCGGTGCATGACCGCAATACTGATCAGATTGGCACCGCCGAATGCCTGTTCGTATTCCTTGAACACCTGCATGTATGGGTGTTCCAGCGGAATCTGCTTCTCGAATCCCGCGTCCGGTTGCAGGTGGAGCGCCAGCACTGCCATCCACACGGTGATTGCCAGCAACAGGCCGAAGGTCAGCCAGCGTCGCGCATAGACCAGCGGAATGGCGAAGCTGAGGACTTTATTCGCGATCCGGCCCACGGTGGCGCTCCTTGGCGGGTGATCAGCGCCACGGTTCGCGACGCAGGATTGAGGCTGGCATTCTGTTGCCAGCGGGCAGTCAAGGACAAGGCGGCTTCGGTTTAGTCCTCGGCGACTGGCGTCGGCTCGCGTATCTCCACCGCGGCACCATCAACCAGCCTTTGCAGGCCTACGGCGACGATCTGCGCACCCGCTGTCAGACCTGACAGTACCGCGACTTGGCCGTTGCTGCGCTGACCGATTTGAATCTCGCGCTGGACGGCATGTCCGTCTTCGATCACATAGACCAGTTGCCGGCCTCCCCTTGGAAATATGGCCTGCTCGGGGATCGTCAGTGTCGGTTGTGGGGTCCCAACCTGAAGGCGCACACGTGCAAACAGCCCAGGCCGGAGGCGCTGGTCGGGGTTGGCGAGGCGGGCACGCAGTCCGACCGAGCGGGTGTCGTCGGCGATCCTAGGCTCAACAGCGTACAACTCGCCGGCAAATGTCTCGCCGGGAAAGGCATCCAGTTCCACCGTTAGTGCCTGGCCGGGTCGCAGGTCAGGCAGCGCGCCTTCCGGCAAGCGGAAATCAACTTTCAACTCGGTAATCGCCTCCAGGCTGGCAAGAGCCTGACCGACTGCCACGTACTCGCCAGGGCTCACTCGACGCAGGCCGCAGATACCGTCAAATGGGGCGACGATGCGTGTCTTCTCAAGGCGCGC
>JBFJKG010000293.1:0-3460 GCA_041635075.1 Solimonas sp. | reverse complement strand
TGACTGTACTGATCGATCCTGCCAAGAAGAAGGCATTCGAGAAACTGTGCGCCCAGCAGGATCTGACCTCTTCACAGGTCGTTCGTCAGTTGATCCGCGAGTACCTGCTGAAGCACAACGTCAGCTACACAGGCAAGCCTGTCAAACGCTAGACCCGCTTTCGCGGCTGTCGCTGATAGCTGCGCTGCAGGCCGCGGGCGTAGGCCGGGAACTCAAGGCCGTGTCGCTGCGCCAGCACTGGCGCAAGCGCCCTGACGGCAGCCCAATCCGGTGATGGCTGAGCCGCGTTGATCGCGAAGACGATGCGATTGCCACCGTCGCTGACATCCAGTGTCATCACGGGGCTGGCAAATTCCGCGGCGATCAGTGCCTGCAGCTGGTCCGCGTTGTGGGCATGGCCAATCAGATTCACCGCCAGCACGCCCCCCGGCTGCAGGCGCTTGCGCAGGTTGCGATAGAACCCGGGCTCGCAGAGCGCTGGCACCACGCCATGTCGGTCGCAGCCATCAAGCAGCACCACATCGGCCCGTTCACGGGTGGCGGCGAAGTAGTCCGCCGCGTCGGCGTGCAGGATGCGCGTGCGCTTATTGGGGGGTGGAACCTGAAACAGCTCACCAAAGCCGATGATCTGCTGGTTGATTTCTATCGTCGTGATTCGCGCGCGCGGCAGTTGCTGGTAGCAGAACTTGGTCAGTGACCCCCCACCCAGGCCGACGATGACAATATGGCGCGGGTTCGGAAGCAGCAGCAGGAACGCCATCATCTTCTGCGTATACATCAGTTGCAGGGCATCGGGCTCGGCAATGCTCATTGCACTCTGCACGTAGCGCAGGTTGAAGTGCAGACGCAGCGTTTCGCCATCATCAAATACGAACGGGTGGCGATAGTTGCCGCGGCGCAGCTGCCGCTGCAGCTCGGAGAGGTCGGCATCGAGCGGTGCCTTCAGATGCACAGTCCCCTGCTCGGAGAGAAAGGCATCAGGCAACTCGTGCCAGTACAGTTCCTCCGTTGGAATGCTGGCTTCTAGGCTGCGGCCGGAGGCGGGCGACTGACTCATGCGTGGTCGTGGGGTGAGGGTTCAAGTGGTGGGCAAGGGGGCAGGCCATCGGCCTCATGCAGTGCCAGGCCAAGATCGCGGAAATACCGTATCGGTACCGCGTCGCGACGCACGATACCGGTCCTCGCCAGTTTGCGCAGCACCCGGCTGTTGGCCTCGCACAGCATGACTCGCACACCGCGGTGCTCCAGATTCTGGATGGCCTCGTCCAGGCTCTGCAGGCCGGTGATGTCCATGAACGGTACCCGGCCCAGCCGAATGACGATGCAGCGTGGATCCGGCCCGGATTGCTGCAGTACGCGCTCCAGGCTTTCTACTGCGCCAAAGAAGAACGGACCATCGATGGCGTAGATCAGCACGTCCGGCGGCGGGCTGTCGCGTCCGAGTGCGGTCAGTTCGGCATTCAGCGGTGCCCCTTCGAGCCTGATGACCTCTACCGAACTCGCCATGCGGCGCATGAACAGCAGCATGGCGAGAATCACGCCGATGTTCACCGCGATGACCAGATCGGTGAACACCGTCAGTCCGAAGGTAATCATCAGGACCGCGACATCTGAAGCCGGTGCAGTTCTGGCCATGCGCAGAAAAGTGGGCACATCACTCATCGTCCAGGCGACGAAGAACAGGATGGCCGCCAGCGCCGCCAGCGGGATCTGCGCGGCCAGAGGTGCCAGCAACAGCAAGGTCAGCAGTAGCGTGAACGCATGGGTGATGCCGGCCAGCGGGCTGTTTGCGCCGTTACGGAAATTGGTGGCGGTGCGTGCAATCGCGCCGGTGGCGGCGAACCCGCCAAACAGCGGAGTCAGGACATTGGCGATGCCTTGCCCGATCAGCTCCTGGTCGGAGTTGTGTCGGGTGCCGGCCATGCCGTCGGCAACGACGGCTGACAACAGCGATTCGATCGCACCGAGCATGGCGATGGTAAAGGCCGAGGGGATCAGTGCGATCATGCGGTCCAGGCTGATGGCGGGTAGCGCAAACTGCGGCAGCCCCTGTGGAATACCGCCGAAGGTGCTGGCGATGGTGGCCACGCCGTCAAACTGAAATAGTGCCTGAGCGACGGTCGCTACCAGCATGGCCAGCAGGGGGCCCGGTACGCGCCTCAGCCCGGGCAGGCGCGGGCCGCAGATCACCAGGCCAAGACTGATCAGCGCAAGTCCGGTGGTGGCGGGATGCAGGGTTGGCAGGGACTGCGCCAGCTGCAGCAGCTTCTCGTGGAAATGAACGCCCGGCGGTATCGGCAACCCGAAGAAATCCTTCCATTGTCCGACCCAGATGATCACGCCGATTCCGGCCGTGAAGCCGACGATTACCGGATCGGGGATGTAGCGGATCACGCGTCCGAGCTTGGCGACACCGAGCAGAATCAGCATGAACCCAGCCATCAGGGTTGCCAGCATCAAGCCATCGACGCCGTGCTGTGCGGTGACTGCGGCCAGGATAACGATGAAGGCACCGGTAGGGCCGGCAATCTGGATGCGGCTGCCACCCAAAAGAGATACCGCCAATCCGGCGATGATCGCGGTGTAGATGCCCTGTTCCGGCTTCACGCCACTGGCGATCGCAAAAGCCATGGCCAGCGGCAGGGCGACCACACCCACAATCACGCCCGCGATCAGGTTGGAGGCCCAGTGCTGTCGCCCGAGCAGGCCGGCTCGTGCAGCTTCGACGACGGCGATCATGGTCAGCTCCGCGAGTGCGACATGATAATGAAATGATCATATCAGACTCATCAGAACATCATCGCTGTGCGCGTCCATCAGTGCGTCGGCCGGCTCGACGCAGATACCTGGAAACGACTAGATGGAAACCGCAACCGACCTCATCTCCTCAGGTAGATCGCTAGCGGGCGCGATGCTGGAGGAGGAAGTCGGCGATCTTGACCGAGGCGTTGTAGCGGTCGGTGTTCTTGCCGAGCAGCATGGGCAGAAGTGTTTTTCCGCCCGGCCATTGGTGCCCGATGCCGGCAAGGCCACACCACTGCACATCATTGCCATTGGCACAGCCGGTGAGTGTGCGGCAGCTGACGACATCGTTGCTCTCCGTCACCCGTTCTTCGGCGGTGCAGCCGTTGCGCGCCCTAAGGTTGCCGACGATGTCCTTGATGGACGGGCGGTAGCTGCCGTCAAACTCGCCACCGTCCCAGGGTATGCGCGGGTCGGCGCGGCCCTGGATCAGCAGCGTCGGCATGCCGCGGCCCGGCGAGCACTGCTTGACCATGATGCCGCCGGATACTGCCGCAATAGCGGCAAATGTCTGCGGCGCCTCGCACGCCACTCGGTGCACCATCATCGCGCCATTGGAGAACCCGGCGCCATAGACTCGGCTGCGATCGACGTTCACCTGACGTGCAATATCGGCCACGACCTCGCGCATGAAGGCGACATCATCAACGCCCTGTTT
>JBFJKG010000292.1:0-3468 GCA_041635075.1 Solimonas sp. | reverse complement strand
GAGCCTGCCGCCCTCAAAACGCCGCGAGAAGACAGATGCAGGCTGGGCAAGCAGCCGGTACAATGATAACTATTCTTATCTAGAGCCGAGCTGATGCAGCTGTCCGACCTGCCCCGCCACACTCTCGCCACCGTCATTTCGGTGGAGGATGCGGCTGCTTCGGACCCTATCGCCGGTCGCCTGCGGGAGCTCGGATTCGTCAGCGGTGAGTCGGTTCGGGTCGTGGCCCACGGGCCCATGGGCAAGGAACCGCTGCTGGTGCAGATTGGCTACACGCGTTTTGCGCTGCGTCGCGCCGAAGCCGCTCGCGTACGCGTCAGCCCGGCAGATGGCACCGGAGCAAGCCGGTGAACGCTACCGCGCTGCGTATCGCCCTGGTCGGCAATCCCAACTGCGGCAAGACCGCGCTGTTCAACCGCCTGACGGGCAGCCGCCAGAAAGTCGCTAACTACGCCGGCGTTACCGTAGAGCGCAAGGAAGGCCGCTTTGTCGCGCCCTCAGGCCGTCTGTTTCAGGTGCTGGACTTGCCCGGAGCCTACAGTCTGGCTGCGACGAGCCCCGACGAGGCCGTCACCCGCGATGTCGTCATGGGCACGTTTGCCGGCGAGGCGCGGCCGGACCTGCTGGTCTGCGTGGTGGACGCCACCAATCTGCGCCTGCACCTGCGCTTTGTCCTTGAACTGCAGCGCCTGGGCTTGCCGATGGTGCTGGCGCTGAACCTCAGCGACGCCGCTGCCCGGCGGGGCATCCGGATCGACCGCGCCGCGCTGGAACGTGCGCTGGGCATACCGATCGTCGAAACCGTGGCCGTACGGCGCAATGGCACCTCGGAACTGGTGGCTGCACTGGACCAAGGCCTGCCGCAGTTGCCGCGTGCACCTGCTGCCGATGCCGACCTGCACAAGGAGGTGTCGCGCCTGATCAACGATAGCGTGACTGTGCCACGACGCACGGCGGCCATCGATGACGCCCTGGATCGCGTGTTCCTGCATCCGGTCCTGGGGCTCGCGCTGCTCGCTGTGGTGATGTTCCTGATTTTCCAGGCGGTGTTCACCTGGGCAGCGCCTGTGACCGAGGGCATCGATGCCGGTTTTGCCGCACTCGGCGGCTGGTTAGGCACCCACATGCCCGCCGGCGTACTGCAAAGTCTGCTGGTGGACGGGCTGATTGCCGGCGTGGGCGGCGTACTGGTGTTCCTGCCGCAGATCCTGATCCTGTTCCTGTTCATTCTGCTGCTGGAGGAATCCGGCTACCTTCCGCGCGCCGCGTTTCTGCTGGACCGGATGATGGTCGGCGCCGGATTGACCGGACGCTCCTTCATTCCGCTGCTGTCGAGCTTTGCCTGTGCTATCCCCGGCATCATGGCCGCGCGCACCATCCAGGATCCACGCGACCGCCTCGCGACCATCCTGATCTCGCCGCTGATGACCTGCTCGGCGCGGTTGCCGGTCTACGCGCTGCTGATCGCCGCGTTCATTCCCAGTCGCGACATCGGCTTCTTCAATCTGCAGGGGCTGGTGCTGTTCGCACTGTATGTGGCCGGCATCGTCAGCGCTCTGGTCGTGGCCTATGTGATGAAATGGCTGCAGCGCAATCGCTCCGAACACGCGCTGATGCTGGAGCTGCCGTCCTATCGCATGCCCAATCCGCTGGATATCGGCATCGGCCTGTGGGAGCGCGCCAACATCTTCATGCTCCGGGTCGGCCGCATCATCCTGTCGCTGACCATACTGCTGTGGTTCCTGTCGAGCTTTCCGGCGCCTCCCGCCGGCGCCCTGGGCCCTGCGATTGACTACAGCTTCGCCGGGCGTCTGGGCCATTTGCTGGAGCCGATCTTCCGGCCGCTGGGCTTCAATTGGCAGATCTGCATTGCGCTGATTCCGGCGCTGGCTGCACGCGAGGTCGCGGTGGCGGCGCTGGCGACGGTGTACGCCATCGGCGGTGACTCGGTAGAGGGTGCGCTGGAGGGCCTGATCGCCGCGCAATGGTCGCTGCCGACCGCCTTGTCGCTGCTGGTCTGGTTCATCTACGCCCCGCAGTGCCTGTCGACCTTGGCGGTCATCCGGCGCGAGACCGCATCCTGGCGCACGGTGGGCATAGCCGCCGGGTATCTGTTCGGCTTGGCCTACCTGGCCTCATTGTTGACCTACCAGATTGCGAGTGCGCTGACATGAATCCCTACGATCTGGCACAAGGGTTGGTTGTCGGCACGGTGGTCGCCCTCAGCGCCTGGACTGTCATCCGCCCTTGGTTCCGCAAGCCGTCCGCTGCGGCGGATGGGACCGGAAATGGCTGCAGTACAGGCAGTTCCACCAGCGCCTGCAGCCGTTGCGGTGGCTGCGCCAAAGCCATCAGTACCGAGCAGCCAATCCGCTTTCATCGTTGAGTCCGGGCCGGCAGACGCCGACCCGACCTGTACCGACGGATCGCGCCGGCCTTACGCGCAAACGAGTCCGGATATCCGAAGTCGCAGCGTGCGTCACCGCACCGGGAGGGCGATAATCCGCCCCCGGCCCGCCGCAGTGGCACCGCCGTTCAGTTTCCGATCCTATGACTTCCGCAGCGACGCCCATCAGCGCCGATACCGCCCTCACCGCACTGGCCGCTGCCCGGCGCGCCACTGACCATCCCGGCCTGACCGTGGTCCTGGCCGCCAACGAGCAGCAGGCCTACCGGCTGGAACAGGAGTTGCGCTTCTTCCTGCCGTCAGAACTGAGCCTGCTGCATCTGCCGGACGCCGAGGTGCTGCCGTACGACCAGTTTTCGCCGCATCAGGAAATCCTGTCGCTGCGCATCGCTGCCCTGCACCGACTGCCGCAAATGCGCCGCGGAGTGCTGCTGACCACCGCCGACCAGCTGATTCAGCGCCTGCCCCCCCGTCAATGGCTGGACAGTCGCGCGTTCCAGCTTGCGGTTGGTGAGCAGATGAAACTGGGGGCCTTTCGCGAACGATTGATCGCGGCAGGCTATCAATCGGTTTCCGAAGTGCAGGCGCAGGGAGAATTCGCGGTGCGTGGCGCCTTGCTGGATCTTTTCCCGATGGGGTCGGAGCAGGCCTATCGCATCGACCTGTTCGACGAAGAGATCGAAACCATACGCAGCTTTGATCCGGAGACGCAGCGCAGTCAGGAGCAGGTCGCCAACATCCGGCTGCTGCCGGCCCGCGAGTTTCCCACTGACCGTGACGGCATCGAGACCTTCCGGCGTCGCTATCGCGAAACCTTCCCCGGTGACCCCTCGCGCTCGCGCATCTACAACGAGGTCAGCAAGGGCTTTCTGCCCGGCGGTATTGAGTCCTGGTTGCCGCTATTCTTTTCCGAGACCGCAAGCCTGGCCGACTATCTGCCGGATGACGCGCTGATACTGCCCCTGGCCAATCTTGCAGAGGCGCTCACCGAAGACTGGCGCCAGATCGAGGAGCGCTACGAACAGTACTGCGGCGATATCGAGCGACCGCTGCTGAAGCCG
>JBFJKG010000291.1:0-3478 GCA_041635075.1 Solimonas sp. | reverse complement strand
CTGCGCTCGTCGGCGCAGATGCTACGTACCGAGCCGCTCAGTGCCGAAGGCAAGGAACTGCAGCAAATCATCGAGAGCGAGACCGAACGGCTCAATCGCCTCGTGAGTTCGCTGCTGGACAGCGCCCGTACGCGGCCGCCCCAGACCGCGCCCACCAACCTGCACGCGCTGATCTCACACGCCGCCACACTACTCAACGCACAGGCGCGCGATCGCGCGATCGCGCTGAAGCTGGACTTGCGCGCAGGTGATCCTATGCTTGACTGCGACGCCGAGCAGATCACACAGGTCCTGCTGAATCTGATCATGAATGCCATCCAGATCCTGCCGGCAGGCCGCCAGATCGTCATCAGTGCCACCGACACCGACAGCCAGTTGCTGCTGGCAGTTGACGACGACGGCCCTGGCATCGCCGAGGAAGATCGCCACCGCATATTCGAGCCCTTCGTCTTCAAACGCGAGGGCGGCATCGGGCTCGGTCTGGCGGTGGTGCGCCAGATTGTGCGCAGCCACGGTGGCGACATCAGCGCCGAGCGCAGCACGCTCGGCGGGGCCTGCTTCCGGGTATGGTTACCCCGCTAACCCACAGAGAATCCGATGATCGCGCGCCAGGTGGTGGTGGTAGATGATGAAGCCAATATGCGGCGGGTGCTGGAGATCATGCTGGCCCGCCGCGGCTTCCGCACGCTGAGCGCCAGCAATGGCCGCGAGGCATTTGAGCTGCTGAAGACCACCCCCGCCGATCTGGTGATCAGCGATCTGCGCATGCCTGACATGAACGGCATCGAGTTGCTGCAACAGTTGAGGAAGGCCGGCAACAGCGTACCGTTGATCATGATCACCGCACAGGGAAGCATCGAAAGCGCGGTCGAGGCCATGCGCCTCGGTGCCTGCGACTACCTGCTGCGACCCTTTGATGTCGACACGCTGGACCTCGCGATCAATCGCGTCTTTGCGGTGCGCGAAGTCTTGCAGCGGAATGACTTTCTCAGCGCGGAGGTCGACCGCAGCTGGGCCGGACTCATCGGCCATGGCGCGGCGATGCAGGCCATCCGCCAACAGATCCTGCAGGTAGCCCCGACCCGCGCCAGCGTGCTGCTGACCGGTGAAACCGGCACCGGCAAGGAGGTCGTGGCGCGCGCGATCCACAAGGCCTCGAGCCGCAAGGACCGGCTGTTCGTGCCGATCAACTGCGCGGCCATTCCCGCGGACATTCTTGAGAGCGAACTCTTCGGGCACGAGAAGGGCGCCTTCACCGGCGCGCTCAGGGAGCGCATCGGCAAGTTCGAGCTGGCGCAGGGCGGGACCATCTTTCTGGATGAAATCACCGAAATGCCATTGGCGCTGCAGACCAAGCTGCTGCGCGTGCTTCAGGAAGGCGTCGTCGAGCGGGTGGGCGGCAACCGCAGCATCGAACTGGACCTGCGCGTGATCGCGGCGACCAACCGCAATCCACGCGCGGCGCTGGCCGATCAGCGCCTGCGCGAAGACCTGTACTACCGGCTCAATGTTTTTGCGATTGAGCTGCCGCCGCTGCGCGAGCGCCGCGAAGACCTGCAGGAGCTGGTCGAGCATTTTGTCGACCGCATAGCCGGCACGCACCGGCCCACACCGGCGATCACCCCGCAGGCGCTGGAATACCTGCAGCTGTATCACTGGCCAGGCAACGTGCGTGAGTTGGGGAATATGGTGGAACGCGCGCTCATTCTAAGTGGCGGCCGTACGCTGGATCTCGCCCACCTGCCACAAGATGCGGAACCACTGGCCGCCGTCGGCGCCGTCGACAAGGACGCGGACCTCGAGCTCAACAGCGCCGTTCAGGCGCTGGAAAGCCGGATGATCCTGGAGGCGCTGCGACGCAGTGGCGGCAGCAAGACACGGGCTGCGCAACTGCTGCAGATCAGCGAGCGCTCGATCTTCTACAAGATCAGGAAGTACAACCTGAGCCCGGAAGAATAGCGGCGCTGGTTCATGCGGGGGCTACCGAACTTTGAGTCGGGACGCCGAGTCTGACTATAGTTAGCGGTTCTCCATCGCCTTTTCCTCCCAATGGCCTCCATCAGTATTCGCGGCGCGCGCACGCACAATCTCAAGAATGTCTCGCTGGACCTCCCGCGGGATCAATTGATTGTGATCACGGGCCTTTCAGGTTCAGGGAAGTCCTCGCTGGCATTCGACACCCTGTATGCCGAGGGCCAGCGCCGCTACGTCGAGTCGCTGTCGGCCTATGCGCGCCAGTTCCTGTCGATGATGCAGAAGCCGGACGTGGATGTGATTGAGGGGCTGTCACCCGCCATCTCCATCGAGCAGAAATCGACCTCGCACAACCCGCGATCGACGGTCGGCACGGTCACCGAGATCTACGACTACCTGCGCCTGCTGTATGCGCGCGTCGGCACTGCGCGCTGCCCGGACCATGATGTAGCGCTGGAAGCGCAGAGCGTTTCCCAGATGGTTGATCATGTGCTGGCGCTGCCGGCAGATTCAGCTTGGCTACTGCTCGCGCCGGTGGTTCGCGGCCGCAAGGGCGAGCATGTCGAGTGGTTCGAGCAGGCACGCGCACAGGGCTTCGTGCGAATCCGGGTGGATGGCAAGGTTTACGAACTTGACGAAGCTCCGGCGCTGAACCGCAAGCTGAAGCACGACATCGAAATTGTCGTCGATCGCTTCAAGGTCAAGCCGGACCTTAAGCAGCGCCTGGCGGAGTCTTTCGAGACTGCCCTGCGGCTGTCGGACGGACTGGCCTTCGTGGTCCCGCACGGGGCTGACACCCAGGAGCCCCTCACATTCTCCGCACGCATGGCCTGCTCACATTGCGGATACTCGCTGGAGGAGTTGGAACCGCGCCTGTTCTCGTTCAATGCGCCCCACGGCGCCTGTCCGAAGTGCGATGGGCTGGGCACGCTGCAGACCTTCGACGAGACTCGAGTCGTAGCGCATCCGGAGTTGTCTCTGGCAGCAGGCGCGATTCGCTCATGGGACAAGCGCAACCCGTACTACTGGCACTTCATCTCGTCTCTGGCCAAGCACTATGGCTTCGACCCGGAGAAGCCGTTCAACAAGCTCAGCGAGAAGGCACGCACGGTCATTCTGTACGGCAGTGGTGATGAGCGCATCGAGTTCGAGTACCCCGACGAGCGCGGCCACATCAGCAAGCGGCCGCATCGCTTCGAAGGCATCATCCCCAACATGGAGCGGCGCTACCGGGAGACCGAGTCTGACGCCGTGCGTGACGAGCTTGCGAAGTATCGCAGCCAGAAACCCTGCAGTGAGTGCCATGGCGAGCGCCTGAACCGCGCGGCACGACACGTGTTCGTCGCCGGACGCAACCTCCCGAGCATCTCTGCCCTCTCCGTAGGTGATGCAGAGGCCTTCTTTGCGGCGCTCACGCTTCCCGGCCACAAGCAGGAGATTGCCGCCAAGATCGTCAAGGAAATCGGCGCGCGCCTGGGCTTTCTCAACAACGTGGGTCTGGACT
>JBFJKG010000290.1:0-3482 GCA_041635075.1 Solimonas sp. | reverse complement strand
TGCTGTCAGACGTCGAGATGCCGTACATGGACGGTTACACGCTGACGACGGAAATCCGTCGCGACGCAAGACTGCGGGATCTGTATGTGCTGTTGCATTCGTCGCTGTCAGGCGTGTTCAACAACGCCATGGTGCAGAAGGTTGGCGCTGACCGCTTCATCGCCAAGTTCGGTGCCGACGAGCTGGCGCAGGCCGTTCTGGAGCGCCTGCAAGCGGTGCAGGCGGAGGCCTGCAGTGCCTGAGGCCTCCAAGCCGTAAATCCGTCGCGTGCTCGGCGCCGGGTCTGGCACAGAGCTTGTAAGACCCCCTGCAAATCCCGACGCAGTTCCGGGCAGGAGGCAGCATGGCCGCAACCGACGCACTCTTTGGCATACACGGGCAGGCTCTGGCGATCCAGAGTCGGCGAATGGAGCTGATCGCCTCGAATCTGGCTAATGCCGACACCCCGGGGTTTCAGGCGCGCGATCTGGATTTCCGCGAAGTGTTGGCGCAGGTAAGCCAGCCCGCAGCCGGCACCGGTGTCGTAGATAACCCATCGCTGAAGTATCGCGTGGCGGGGCAGCCGAGCACCGATGGCAACACCGTTGATGTGCAGACCGAGCAGGCGCAGTACGCCGAGGCGGCGCTGCGTTACCAGGCCAGCCTCGGATTCCTCGACGGGCGCATCAAGGCCATGATGACGGCACTGACCGGACAATGAGGCGCTAAGCCATGTCCTCATTCCGAATCTTTGATATCGCCGGCAGTGCGTTGTCCGCGCAGTCGGTACGGCTCAACACCGTGGCCAGCAATCTGGCCAACGCCGATGCGGTATCCGGCGATGCCGATGCGGTCTACAAGGCGCGCATGCCGGTATTCAAGGCGGTATCGGCTCCCGGAGAGGTCGGTGCCTCGGTGCAGGTACTGGGCGTTGTCGAGAGCACGACCCCCGCGGATCGTCGTCACGAGCCTGGCAATCCGCTGGCGGACGCCGAGGGCTACGTCTATGCCCCCAATGTCAACGTCGTGGAGGAGATGGTCAACATGATCTCTTCCGCACGTTCCTATCAATCCAGCATCGAAGTGATGAACACCGCCAAGGATTTGGCGTTGCGCACCTTGACTCTGGGCAAGTAGAGGTAGACGCCGATGGCCGTTGAAGCCACAAATGCCTATGCCGATCTTGGCCTCGCGCTGAAAGCGCCCGCAACCAAGAACGCGGAACTGGGTCAGGCCGAGTTTCTGCAGCTGATGACCACGCAGTTGCAGAACCAGGACCCGTTCAAGCCCATGGAGAGCGGCGAGTTCCTCAGCCAGATCGCGCAGTTCAGTACGGTCTCGGGCATCGACAAGCTGAATGAGGCGTTCAGCGGCCTGTCCTCGTCACTGGCCGCCAATCAGAGCCTGCAGGCGGCGCAACTGGTGGGTCACGGCGTACTGGTGTCGAGTTCCAGCGCACCGCTGCCGGCGGAAGGCCCGATGCGTGCTGCCGCCAATTTGCCATCAGGCGGGCAACTGATCGTCAGCATCATGGATGCCAGCGGCCAGAAGCTTGGTCAACTTGATCTCGGTACGCGCAGCGCCGGCACCCAGCACTTCAGCTGGGACGGAACAAACGCAGCAGGGGAGCGCCTCCCGGCCGGAACCTACAGCCTGCGGGCAACGCTGGTGCAGGGTTCGACGCAAACCGCCGTGGACACGATGGCCGTGGGCCAGGTCCGCAGCGTGGTGCTCGGCGCTGGCGGTCTTTCACTGGAACTTGATGGGCTGGCGCCGGTGGCGCTGGCTGATGTGCAACAGATTCTCTAGAGGAGCGTGCCATGCCTTTTCGTATAGCCCTTTCCGGCCTCAACGCCGCCTCGGCAGACCTCAACGTCACCGCCAACAACATCGCCAACGTCAATACGACGGGATACAAGGAGTCGCGCGCGGAGTTCGCCGACATGTTCCCGATCTCTTCGTACGGACTCTCTGCCAGCGCCACCGGTATCGGCACCAACGTAGCGCGAGTGGCCCAGCAGTTCGAACAGGGGGCCATCAGCACCACCGGCAATGCCTTTGATCTGGCGCTGTCGGGTGAAGGTTTCTTCACGCTCTCGGACGGCGGTAGCACCGTCTATTCGCGCGCTGGAGCCTTTGGCACCGATCGCGATGGGTATGTCGTGAACGCCTCAGGGCAGCGGCTGCAGGTGTTTCCGCCCGTGGCAGGGGGCAATGGATTTGATACCGCCAGCCTGGCGGATCTACGCCTGCCAACCGCCGACAACCCGCCCAGCGCCAGCACGCGACTGGATGCGGACCTGAACCTGCCCGCTAACGCAGCCGTGCCGGCAACCACTCCGTTCTCTGCGACCGATCCGACCAGTTTCAATCACACGACGTCGGTTACCGTCTACGATTCTCTGGGTGTCGCTCATCCGGCCAATCTGTATTTCATCAAGAGTGCAACGGCAAACACCTGGGATGTGCAGGTGCAGATTGATGGCACTGATGTGGGCGGTCCGCAGACGCTCACGTACTCCGATACCGGCAAGCTGCTGACGCCGGCAGGGGGCTTGCTGACGCTGCCCGGATATACGCCCACAACCGGTGCCGCGGCCGTGACGTTGACCCTGGGGTTGGAGAACTCCACGCAGTTCGGCAGCAGCTTCGGCGTGTCCAGCCTGCAGCAGAACGGGTATGCCACTGGTCGCCTGACCGGCGTCGAGATCACGCAGGAAGGCATTGTCCAGGCCCGCTACACCAACGGCCAGGCGATTCCGATGGGACAGATTGCGTTGGCCAATTTCGCCAACCCCCAGGGACTGCAGCAGCTCGGCAACAGCAGCTGGGGTGAGACCTATTCTTCCGGTCAGGTGATACGCGGCCCTGCGGGTTCGACCAATTTCGGACTGGTGCAGTCGGGTGCGCTGGAAGCATCCAATGTCGATCTGACCGAGCAACTGGTCAACATGATCACCGCGCAGCGCAACTTCCAGGCCAACGCGCAGATGATCTCTACGGCGGATCAGGTCACGCAGACCATCCTCAACATCCGTTGATGCGCCGAGCTCCGGATAAGGAATCGCACTGATGGACCGCGCGCTCTACATCGCAATGACCGGCGCTGCGCAAACCCTGCGCGCGCAAGCGGCCAACAATCACAATCTGGCCAATGCGTCGACCACTGGATTTCGTGCGCAGTTGCTCACCGCCGCCGCTGCCGAAGTCAGTGGCCCCGGCGTGCACAGCCGGGTAAATGCGACCGAAGGCGAGCAGGGCTGGGATGCACGCGGTGGCGCGCTGCAGCAGACCGGCCGCGATCTGGATATCGCGTTGCGCGAAGACGCCTGGCTTGCGGTGCAGGCCAGCGATGGTAGCGAGGCCTATACCAAGGCAGGTGACTTGCAACTGGACGCCAACGGCCAGTTGCGCAATGCCGGCGGCCAGCCGGTGATGTCCGATGGCGGTCTGGTATCGGTGCCGCCGCATGGCAAGCTGCTGGTCGGTAGCGATGGCACCAT
>JBFJKG010000289.1:0-3496 GCA_041635075.1 Solimonas sp. | reverse complement strand
TACAGGCCAGGCCCACGCCCATGCAGCCAAGCCGCAGCGCGAACGGCACCATTGGCGAAATTCATGCGGCTTGAAGCCTTATGCGCGATCTCTACGCGTTCGCCGTCGCCGAGAAACATGACGGTGTGATCCCCCACCACGTCGCCGCCGCGAACTGTCGAGAATCCGATGGTGCGCTGTTCACGTGGCCCGGTCTGGCCATAGCGTTCATAAACCGCGCATGACTTCAGATCGCGGCCGGCTCCGCGCGCCAGCGCAGCGCCCATCATCAACGCGGTTCCCGAAGGGGCATCCACCTTGTGCCGGTGGTGCGCCTCGACAACTTCAATATCGAAATCATCAGCAAGCGCCTTGGCGGCCTGTTCCAGCAACCGCAAACACAGATTGACGCCGATGCTGAAGTTGGCGGCCATGCAGATGGGTATGGTCTTTGCGGCCTGCTCGACCTGTGCCCGCTGCTCCGCGGTAAAGCCGGTGGTGCCGATCACCATGGCGCGCTGCTGCGCCACACACAACGGCAATGCAGCCAGCGTACCTTCCGGACGTGTGAAGTCGACCAGCACATCGAAGCGCGCGACCGAACCCGCCAAGTCGGCGCATATCGATACGCCGGTATCCTCCGCGCCAGCCAGCAACCCGGCATCACGGCCGATATCGGGATGACCCTCCACCTCAATAGCTGCGCCAAGCTTGATCAAAGGCGATGCGGCTGCCGCCTGAACAACGGCACGGCCCATGCGGCCGGTGGCGCCGAGCACGGCGATACGAGTAAGTGCGGTCATGTGCGCTGGGCCATTTGAGCAGGGCGCATAGCTTAGCGGCGTAACCGCCGTGACGGAACCTGCTACAGGTTAAGGTCGTGCGGCTCCGCTGCGAATGCCAGCGCCAATGCACCCTCCCCCACATTGATCGCTCCGGTCACGCTCATGATGCTCTCGAACACCTCCACCTCGTGCTGGGCGCAAACCTTCATCAAGCTGGCGTAGCCCGGCAACTTGCGCATCTCATCGAGCTCGCCGCCGTAACTGAGGCAGAGCGTGGGCGTCAGTAAGCCAGCAGCCACACGCCCCGCCGCGTAGGCGAACAACTTGGATACGACGTCGTCGAAATGACGCAGCTTGGCCACCGGCCCGGTCTCGTTCCGATAGGCGCGCAGCAGCGGCTTGATGTCCAGCATCGTACCCAGCGTTGCGCCTACCCAGCCGACACTGCGATCGCCCTTGGTCTTGCCACGCACGCGCAGGTAATGCAGATCACGCGGCACCATGTATCCATAGGTGTTTTGCGCAATATGATCGAGGCGCTCACGCAGCTTGTTGGTGTTGGTCAGCCCTGAATTGATCAGGCGCACCGCCTCCACCGTCGCGATACCCTGACCGGCAAACAGGTTTTGGGAGTCGATCACTCTCAGCGAAAAGTGGCCGGGCAGGTTCGCCGCCGCGCGAATCGGCTTGTACTCGTTGATGATGGCAAACGAGGCCTGCGTTGCGTGGTCGTAGATGGGGCTGCGTGAACTCGCGATGGTGATGCAGAACACGAAATCGAAATCGAGCACCATCTTCGAAAGAAACAACTGCTTGATCTGCTCTACCGTCTGCGGCGAGGTCGCTGCATCGCCCTTGGCACATAGGTGGCGCCGGTAGAAGTCCAGCGTAGTCGCGGTGTCTCTGGCATCGACCAGATCGTGCCCATCAAGATGCACGGTGACCGGCAAAATCTGAATCTTGTGTTGCTCAAAGTATTCCCACGGCAGATCGCACGCGGAATCCACGACTAGCCCTATGCGCATCGCGCCCCCCTACTTGTTTTTTCCTCGCGACGAAGCGCCGTTGCTGGCGTCGTTCGCCCCCTGATCGTCCGACGACTACGTGGCCGTTGGCTCGCTCTTTTCAAATCGTTTGGCTTCCTGCCAAAGCACTTCCATTGCGTCAATCCGCCGAGGATCGCCCATCGGCGGCAGTTTCTCAAGGTTATTGGCGATGTGCCTGAAGCGCCGCTCGAACTTTCGATTGGTACTGCCGAGCGCCGCCGCCGGATCAATATTCAGATGCCGCGCAATATTTACCGCCATAAACAGGAGGTCACCCAACTCGTCGGTGGTGGCACTAGCGCCTAGAGGTACCGCCTCACGCAGTTCACCGATCTCCTCCGCCAGCTTGTCCCACAGTTCGCCCAGATGCCGCCAGTCGAAGCCAAGCCGGGCGGCTTCTTGCTGCAGCGCCAACGTCTCGAGCAGGATCTCACTCAAGATCCGCTCCAATGCCTTTCGAACTTCTGAGCCAGATTCCAGAGCATGCCGGCAGTTGCACCCCAGATGCGGTGACGCTCCCAATTCAGTTCGTAGAAGGGCAGGTTCAAACCATCGCGGCTGAAATGCTTGCGCTCGTAGCTGCGCGGGTCCAACACCAGGCCCAGTGGCACTTCAAACACTTCTGCCACTTCATTCTGATCCAGCTTCCAGCGGGGATCGCCGTCGATGACCCCTACCACCGGGGTGATCAAATAACGCGTCAGCGTGGGGTAATCATCGAGATAGCCGACCACCTGGACCTGTGCAGGATCGAGGCCGATCTCCTCCTGGGCCTCCCGTAGCGCGGTCCCGATAGCATCGACATCGCCCGGATCACGCCCGCCGCCAGGGAAGCTGATCTGTCCACCATGAGAACGCAGGTGCTGAGAGCGCACGGTGAACACCATGGACAAGGCCGTGCCGCGTCTTACCACCGGGGCCAGCACCGCCGCAGGTCGCAGTGTTGCGAGTACCTTCGGGCCCAACAGCTTGTCCAGTTTGAGTGGCAACTCAAGATTGATCACTGGACGCGGGGTTTCGAGCTTGGTGCCGGCCAGCGACATACGAAGCCGCCGCTCCAGCTCGGGCGCCTCATCGGTAACCTGCATGACCGGCATCGCTGCATTCATGCACGAAGTTTAGCCGATGAGGGCGCGGCATCTCCTACAATCACCGCGAGACCAATTTGAACGCCCCATGGACAATCCAGATTTTCATAGCTTGCTGCGGCAACGATTCGCCGAGCTCACCCCCCACGTAGCCGAGTGCGGCATGGAGATTCTGGATCTGTCCGCAGCGGCTGCCATCGTAACGCTGCCTTATCGCCCCGCCTGGATCGGAGACATCGAACGGCAGGTCATCCACACCGGCGTCATCGCAACGCTGATTGATTCTGCCTGCGGCGCTGCCGTCCTGGGCGCAATCGGTCGTGTTGAGGCGATTGCCACCATCGACCTGCGTGTCGATTATCTGCGCGCGGCGCAGGGGGGATTGGCTCTGAACTGTCGCGCCGAATGCTATCGGATGACCCCCAATATTGCCTTTGCCCGCGCCAGCGTCTGGCAGGATGACCCGGCCACCCCGGTAGCCAGCTCGGTTGGCACGTTCATGCGCTCGTCCGCTCGCCGCTCGCAGTTCAAGCCTACGGTGGCAGCAGCATGAGCCTTGCACTTGAATCAGCCCGCAACGCGGCTCGCGAGCACCAAG
>JBFJKG010000288.1:0-3500 GCA_041635075.1 Solimonas sp. | reverse complement strand
AGCTGCCGAATACCGAGAAGGGTACTGTCGATGAGTGAGTCCAAGACCGACGTGCACGCGGTCCAGGATGCCGATGCGGTGTCCGCGCTGTGTGAAATGGCCCGGCGGCGCGGCTTGCATGCGGCGCGCAGCGAAGCCGAGCAGACCTGGCGGCTGGTGCAGGGCGATACGTTCGAGAAGAAGCTGGCCGCGGCCTGGGGCTGGTTGTTTGCCGACCACAAGATCGAGCGGGTGCCGCTGAACCTGATTCGGCCGGCGCAGCTGCCGGCATGGGCGCTGCAGGGCAACGGAATCGGCATCATCACTGCGGTTGCCGTGGATGGAAATCCGACGCAGATCACCTGGCTGGCTGAACCCGGTGATGCAAGCTTGCCCACCCACGCGCTGGTACCCGTGTCACCGGGGCTGATCGGCCACGAATCGTTTGTGCCGGAGAAGAAGCGCGGGCCTGCTACCGAAGCCATTCTGAGCGCGCTGCGCGACCACCGCCCCCTGTTCAAGCGCGTAGGTGTGGCCAGCCTGGTAATGAACCTGCTGTCGGTCATGACCTCGCTGTTCACGATGCAGGTCTATGACCGTGTCGTGCCCAACTTCGCATACTCCACGTTATGGGTGTTGGCCAGCGGCGTATTGCTGGCGATGCTGTTTGAAATGGCGTTCAAGGTGGTTCGTCTCAAGCTGCTGGAGGCGTCCGCGCTAAGGCTGGACGAGGCGCTGTCGCTGTACTTCTTCGAGAAGCTGATGGGCCTGAAGCTGGACCGCCGGCCCTCGCGCATCGGCACGCTGGTGGCGCAGGTGCGCGACTACGAGGCAGTCAAGGCATTTTTCACTTCGTCCACCCTGTTCGTGCTGGCGGACCTGCCGTTTGTGCTCGTGTTCATCGCGATCATCGCGATGATCGGCGGCCACGTGGCCTGGGTGCTGGTGCTGTTTGTGCCGTTGGCGGTGCTGATTGGCGTTGCCGTCTACAAGCCCATCGCGGTATTGCAGAACAAGCAGAATGACGATCTGGCGCGGCGCACCGGTGTGCTGTTTGAGGCGGTGGCCGGCGCAGAAACCATCAAGTCGCAGGGAGGTGAGCCGCGCTTCAGCGATGTCTGGCTGCGTTCGACCCGCGAAACCGGTGTGGTCAGCCAGGAGTTGCGCGGGCTGACCGCATACGCGCAGTTCGCTGCCGCCTTCTGCCAGCAGGGCGCCTATATCGGCATGCTGATCGTCGGCGTCTATGTCATCGAAAGCGGCAACCTGACGATGGGCGGCCTGATCGCCTGCAGCATCCTGTCAGGCCGCACGCTGGGCACCATTTCACAGATCACGCAGCTGCTCCTGCAGTGGCACCATGCCCGCCACTCGCTGGAAATTCTGGACCAGCTCCTGAGCTGCCCCAGCGATGACGAGCCCGGCCGCGACGCCAACACGCGTACCGCACCGCTGGATATCACGCTGACAGACCTGAGCTACAGCTACGAAGGCTCGCAGACGCCGCAGTTGCGGATACCGGCGCTGACGATCAAGGCCGGTGAGCGTCTGGCGGTGCTGGGGCGCAATGGCAGTGGCAAGAGCACTTTGCTGAAGCTGTTGGCCGGCGTTGCCACACCGTCCACCGGCGAGGTCCGTGTCGCCGGGCTTGACCTGCAGCGCTGCCGCCCCAGTTGGCTGCGCGAGGTCTATGGCTATCTGCCCCAGGAAGTGCGCCTGTTCTCCGGCACGCTTGCGGAAAACCTGACGCTGGGCCTGAGCTATCCGGACGAAGAGCGCATCCGTGAGGCAATGGAGCACACCGGCTTGCTGCGGACCTTGGGCAATCATCCGCTGGGGCTCAACCTGCCGATACGTGAAGGTGGCAGCGGTCTCTCCGGCGGCCAGCGGCAGATGGTCGGCCTGACGCGGCTGGTGTTGCAGAAGCCCAAGATCTGGCTGCTGGATGAGCCCTCGTCCAGCCTTGACCGGGACTCAGAGGAGCGCCTGGTCGCAATGCTGCGCGCCTTGCCGCGCAGTCACACCATTATCTTCACGTCGCACCGCCAGTCCTGGCTGGCGTTGGCCGACCGCGTACTGGTCATGGAGGACGGCATCATTCGCGCCGACTCGCCGGCCAGCAAGGCGCGAGCAATACAGGCCTCAACAGCGGCCGCCATCGCGGCGCGCGAGGCTGCGGCTGCACCTGCCAGCGCCACCGGTACCTGAGAGCGCCTTCGAACTAGACAATGAACAACCTCTCAGACCGCTTGTTTGCGCGCACCGAACCCCTGCAGGTGCGAAAGATCTATCGTGTCCTGACGGCCTTCATCGCGGTCATTCTGGTGGCTGCGGTCTGGTCGTCATGGGCCACGCTGGAGGAGCAGATTCGAGCGCCGGGCACCGCGATCGTCTCCAGTCGCTCACAGGTGGTGCAGGTGGTCGATGGCGGGGTGCTGCGCAAGATGCATGTGCGCGAGGGCGATTCCGTCGTTGCCGGCGACCTGATTGCCGAGCTGGATACCGTGCGCTTTGAGGCCAACTCCGAGGAGATCGCGGTCAAGGTCATCAGCCTGCGCGGTACCATCGCACGGTTGCTGTCGGAGCTTGAAGGCCGGCCCCTGAAGTTTCCGCCGGAAGTGCTGGCGCGCCCTGAAGTCGTGGAGAGCCAACGCAATCTCTACGAGCGCCGACGCCAGCTTCAGGATGAGGATCAGAAGGCCATTGCCCAGTCGCTGAAACTGGCGCAGGAGGAGCTGGCACTGCTGGAGCAGCTCGCGACCAGCGGCGACGCCTCGCGCAGCGAGGTCCTCAAGGCACGCCGCCAGGTGAACGAGCTGAAGGCGACGGCGACCAACAAGCGCAACACCTACCGGCAGGAGGCGCAGGCCGAGCTGACCAAGAGCCGCGCCGATCTGGAGCAGGCGGAGCAGGTGCTGACGCAGCGGCGCGAGGCGCTACAGTCCACGCGCATCCGTGCACCGATGACGGGCACGGTCAAGAACGTGCGCGTCACCACGCTGGGCGCGGTGTTGAAGGCGGGCGATGAGTTGCTGCAGATCGTACCTACCGACGACCCGCTGCTGATGGAGGCCAAGGTCAGATCAGCCGACGTGGCCTTTGTGCGCACCGGCCTGCGCGCAAACGTGAAGTTTGATGCCTATGACTACACCATCTATGGCTCGTTGAAGGGGCACGTGATCTACATCAGCCCGGACACGATAGAGGCTGAGCGCAACTCGGATGAAGAGCCCACCTACCGCGTTCATATCGAGATCGACGAGATTCCGCAAGACCGCAAACACGAGATTGACGTGATCCCCGGCATGACCGGTACAGTAGAGATCATCACCGGGGAGCGCACCGTGGCACAGTATTTGCTGAAACCTTTGCGCAGAATCAGCAGCGAAGCCCTCGTTGAGCGGTGAGTGATCATGGACACATTAGCTTCTCGGCATTCGTGGTATAGAAGCCCCGCAACTGAGCTTGCGGCCAAGGCTGAAAAGCCCACTAGTTCAGCAGGGGGCGATATGCGGTGTTGT
>JBFJKG010000287.1:0-3509 GCA_041635075.1 Solimonas sp. | reverse complement strand
CTATGCGTGCACGAAGGCCTGCGCCAGCAGCTCATAGCTGCGCAGACGCGCGGCATGGCCATACAGATTGGTCACTACCATGACCTCATCTGCGCCACTATCCCGCGCCAGACGCTCGATCTCCGCGCGTACATGTGCGGGCGTACCGATCACGGTGCGTGACCGGTACTCGCGCACTGCTTCGCGTTCGTGGGCGCTGTAGGCGTATGCCGCTGCAGTATCCGGGCTGGGCAAGGGCAGAAACTCCCCGCGACGAATACGCAGCCAGGCCAGGTCCATGGTCTTGGCCAGATGATCCGCCTCCTCAGTGGTCTCGGCACAGACCACCGCAATGCCGAGTATTGCGTGCGGCTGGGAAAACTGCGGTGACGGACGAAAACTCTCGCGATACGCACGAAACGCCGGGCCCGCCGGCGACGGGCTGAAATGGCTGGCAAAGCTATAGCCGGTGCCCAGGCTGCCGGCCCACTGCGCGCTGGCGCCGCTGGAACCCAACAACCAGATTGGTGGCAGCGGCACATCGTCGGGGACTGCCACCACGTCGCGATACGGATGGTTCGCGGCAAACGCGCGCGCGCCGCAGAAAGCCTGCAACTCCGCCAACTGCGCCGGAAAGTCATGGCCATCGCTGGCGCGCAGTGCGCGGCTGGCCATGTGGTCCGACCCCGGCGCGCGACCCAGGCCCAGGTCGATGCGCTCCGGGTGCAGGGCGGCGAGCGTTCGGAAGGCCTCCGCCACCTTCAGCGGCGCGTGATTCGGCAACATGATGCCGCCTGAGCCCACCCGCAGCGTGGTCGTCGCGGATGCGACATGGCCGATCAGGATTTCCGGCGCCGAGCTCGCCACGCTGGGCATGCCGTGGTGTTCGGCAAACCAGTGGCGAACATAGCCGAGCCGCTCGGCGAGCCGCGCCAGCTCCACGGTGCTGCGCAGCGCATCGGCGGCGCTGCCGCCTTCGGGAACAGGTGCCAGATCGAGCACCGACAGCGGAAGGGGTGTCGGCATCAGAGCTCCTGAAGGGTTTGCACGAACATCTGTTGCATGTGGGCGCGGTGTGCGCCGCATTCAAGGGCGACTCAGCCGAGCAGGAAGCTCCATAGCGGCACCGTCACCAGCGAGGCGAGGATGCCAATCCCAAGAATGCTGTTGGCCAGCGGCGGCTCAAGATGATGCTGGTCAGCCAGAATCGCGGCCGAGACCATCGGCGCCATGGCCGCCTGCAGCACGACGATCGTCAAGGTCAGCCCACCGACGCCGAGCATGACCCCCAGCCCCAGCATCAGCAGCGGTGCGAGCAGCAACTTCCACGACAATACCAGCACCAGCGCCGAGCCCTGCCCCGCACCCAGCTGCAGCCGCAGCCGTAGCCCAACCGAGAACAAGGCCAGCGGAATCAGCGTATCGCCCAACCGTGCCAGTAGCGGCGCCACGCCGGCGGGCCAGCCACCTGTGCTGCCGACCAGAACGCCGGCCACCAACGCGATAAACGCCGGGAACAGCAGCACGCGCTTGGCGATATCTCGCGGCTTGGGTGTGGCCCCGGAATACCAGGCAGCGACCAGTACGCCGCCCACCGCCAACGCGATGAAACACCCCAACTGATCCGCGACCACGCCCAGCGCCAAACCCTCGCGCCCGTGCAGGGCTTCAAGCAAGGGATAACCCATGAACGCGGTGTTGCCCAGACCACTCATCAACACCAGACAACCGATGCGCTCACGCGACCAGCCATAGCGCCTGCCGAGCGCGGCCACCAGCACCCACGCACCGATGAACACCAGGTATTGCGATACCACCAGGAACCACAGCTGCGGATCGAAATGCAGCTGCGGAATCAGCTCCAGCACCAATGCCGGCAGTGCGATATTGATCACCCACCAGTTCAGCCCCTGCGCGAGGCCCAGCGGCGGATGCATCCAGCGCGCAACGACCGCGCCCAGCACCAGGCACAGCACCAGTAACAGCAGAGCAGTCACGCGCGGGCTTACTCCACGGTCACGGACTTGGCGAGATTGCGCGGCTGATCAACGTCCGTGCCCTTGAGCACCGCCACGTAGTAGGCGAGCAGCTGCAGCGGCACGGTGTAGATCATCGGCCCGCTGAGTACGCCGGCGTGCGGCATCGGGATCACGGTGACGCCAGCTTCGCTCTTGAATCCGGCTTCACGGTCGGCAATCACGATCAGCTCACCGCCGCGCGCGCGCACTTCCTGCAGGTTGGACTTCACCTTCTCCAGCAGGTCGCCCCCTGGGGCAACCGCGATCACCGGCATGTGTTCATCCACCAGCGCCAGCGGACCATGCTTGAGTTCACCTGCCGGATAGGCCTCGGCGTGGATGTATGAGATCTCCTTGAGCTTGAGCGCGCCTTCCATGGCGACCGGGCACATCGGCCCGCGCCCAAGAAACAGTGCGTGCTGCTTGTGCATCAGCCGTTCGGCCAGTTCACGCAGCATGGCATCGTGCTCCAGCACGTCTTCCACCAGCGCCGGCGCCCGTTCAAGCTCATGCACCAATGCGCGCTCGGCCTCTGCCGTCAGACCATGTCGCCGAGCCAGCAGTAGCGTAATCAGGGCCAGCGCCATCAACTGCGTGGTGAAAGCCTTGGTGCTGGCCACACTGCGCTCGGGCCCAGCATGGGTCATCAGTGCGATATCGGATTCGCGCACCAACGACGACTCCGGCGCATTGCAGATGACCAGCGACGCCGCGATGTTCTGAGTCTTGGCGTGGCGCAGCGCCTCAAGCGTGTCGGCGGTTTCGCCGGACTGCGAGATCGTGATGAACAGGGTGTTGGGCGCAACCACCGGATCGCGATAGCGAAATTCAGACGCCAGATCGACCACGCAGGGCACGCGCGCGATCTGTTCGATCCAGTAACGCGCTACCTGCCCCGCGTGCGCCGAGGTGCCGCAGGCGGCGATATGCACGCGCTCCACTCGATCCAGCAGCGGCCCGGCCTGCGGCCCGAGAAACGCCTCGAGCACCCGTCCGCCTGCGACGCGGCCCTGCAAGGTGTTGGCCAATGCCGTCGGCTGCTCGTTGATCTCCTTGAGCATGTAGTGCCGGTACTGGCCCTTGTCCACCGCGCCGGGCGAGAGCTTGGATACATGCTCGCGACGCTGTACGGTCCGGCCCTGCGCGTCGAAGACGTCATAGCCATCGACGCGAATCTCGCCGACGTCACCTTCGTCCAGGTAGACAAAGCGATTGGTCACCGGCAGCAGCGCCAGCGCATCGCTGGCGCCAAAGTGTTCACCGATGCCGATACCGATCACCAGCGGACTGCCGCGACGCGCCAGCAACACACGCTCCGGCTCACGGCCGGCGGTAACGGCGATGGCGTAGGCGCCCTGCAGCCGCTCGACAGCCGCAAGCACTGCGCCGCGCAGGTTCAGACCTTCGCCCAGCAGCAGATGAATCAGATGCGCAATGACTTCCGAGTCCGTCTCGGAGCTGAAGCGATAGCCGCGCTCTTCGAGTTCGGCGCGCAGGCTCTCGTGGTTCTCG
>JBFJKG010000286.1:0-3511 GCA_041635075.1 Solimonas sp. | reverse complement strand
TGAGCGGCGCAAAGCTCGCGGCCAACCGCAGGCCACGGCTCCAGCTGTCCCAGTTATGCGCGGCCAGCAGGATCAGCCCCAGACCCACCAGCACCGCCCCGAGCGAGGCCAGCAGCAGGCCTGAAATCGCCGTGCCGCCGGATGCCTGCTCGGCATACCGTCCGCGCAACCGCTCAGCGGTGGCCGCGTCCAGCACGCCGTCGCGCTGCAACCTCGGCAATTGCTCCATCAACCAAGTCGCGTGCTTCACGGTTCGCCCATCACCTTTAGGGTCTGGCACCAAGCTTAGTCTGCGCGTCAGCGGCAGGCGAACCGGCTATGCTCTGAGGCAAGGCCGTGGGGTACGGCGACGACAAGAACTGATAAGGGACCATGAGCGAAAAGAGCCAGTTTGGCCTGATCGCCGAGCGCCGCTTCGGCTATTTCTTTCTGACCCAGACGCTGGGGGCGTTCAACGACAACGTCTACAAGAATGCGCTGGTGATCATGATCACCTTTGGCGTGGCTGGCCTCTCCACCGGGCAGATTGACCTCTACGTCAATGTCGCGGCCGGGCTGTTCATCCTGCCGTTCTTCCTGTTTTCGGCCACCGCCGGCCAGATTGCCGAAAAGTACGAGAAGTCGCGCCTGATCCAGATCACCAAGATCATGGAGATCGTGATCATGGGTCTGGCGGCAGTGGGCTTTGTACTGCAGAACGTACCGATGCTGATGGGCGTGCTGTTCCTGATGGGCACGCAGTCCGCCGTCTTCGGTCCGGTGAAGTACTCGATCCTGCCGCAGCATCTGCGGGAGCAGGAACTGGTCGGCGGCAACGCGCTGGTCGAGGCCGCCACCTTCCTGGCCATCCTGCTGGGCACCATGCTGGGCGGCTGGCTGATCGCCCAACACAGCGGCGCACATTGGGTATCAGTGGTCGTGCTGGCGGTGGCGATCGTGGGTTACTTCAGCTCGCGCGGCATTCCCAAGGCGGCTCCTACCGCGCCGAACCTGCGCATCAACTGGAACCCGGCAACCGAGACCTGGCGCAACTTCCAGTTCATGCGCGGCAACCGGACGGTACTGCTGTCGGTGCTCGGCATTTCCTGGTTCTGGTTCTACGGGGCCATGTTCCTCTCGCAGTTGCCGAACTACACCAAGATCTACCTCGGCGGGGACCAGACCGTGGTCACGCTGCTGCTGACCGTGTTCTCTCTGGGAATCGGTGCAGGGTCGCTGCTGTGTGAACGCCTGTCTGGTCACAAGGTCGAGATGGGCCTGGTGCCGCTGGGTTCGATCGGCCTGACACTGTTCGGGGTAGACCTGTTCTTCGCGGTACCGGAGGCCCCCCATGCCGTTGCCTTGGGCGCGCGCGAGTTCGTGAGCATCGCCGCCAATCACCGAGTGCTGTGGGACCTGCTGCTGACCGGCATCTTCGGCGGCTTCTACATCGTGCCGCTGTATGCCCTGATCCAGACCCGATCGGAGCCCAGCCACCGCTCACGCATCATTGCCGGCAACAACATCCTGAACGCACTGTTCATGGTTGTCGCGGCAGTGCTCGCCATCGTGCTGCTCAAGGCAGGATTGACGATCCCACAACTGCTACTGACCACGGCGCTGATGAACGCAGCAGTGGCCGTCTTCATCTACTCGCTGCTGCCTGAATTCCTGATGCGGTTCCTGGTCTGGGTGCTGATCAACACGCTCTACCGCATCCGCAAGACTGATCTTGAAAACATTCCCGATGAGGGGCCAGCGGTCATCGTCTGCAACCATGTGAGTTTTGTGGACGCGCTGATACTCGGTGGCAACATCCGCCGCCCGGTGCGCTTCGTCATGTACTACAAGATCTTTAAGATTCCGGTACTCAACTTCATTTTCCGTACCGCGCGCGCCATACCGATCGCCGGCGCCAAGGAAGATCCGGCCTTGATGGAAAAGGCCTTCTCCGATGTTGCCGCTGCACTACGTGATGGCGACATTGTCGGCATCTTTCCGGAGGGCGCGTTGACCGCCGATGGCGAGATCCAGACCTTCCGCCCCGGGATCGAACGGATCATCGCAGCCACCCCGGTAGTGGTGGTGCCGCTGGCGCTGCGCGGCTTGTGGGGCAGCATTTTCAGCCGCCGCGACAACTGGCTGAGGCGCGCCCGGTTGCCGCGCCGGTTCTGGTCACGCATCGAGATCGTTGCCGGCGAACCTGTACCGGCATCTGCCGTCAGCGCGGCCGATCTCGAACAGCGCGTGCGCGCGCTACGGGGCTCGCAGGCTTGAGCGGCGGGGTCGCTCAGGCGCGGTGATAAGGATGATTGCTCAACAGGCTCCAGGCCCGGAACAGCTGCTCGGCGACGAACACGCGCACCAACGCATGCGGCAGCACCAGTTTTGACAGCGACCACTGACGATCGGCGCGCGCCAGTACCTCGGGGGCATGCCCATCCGGACCGCCGATCAGCAGGCAGGTATCGCGCCCCGACTGCAGCCATAGCTTGAGCTCAGCGGCCCACTGCGGGCTGCTCAGCGCCTCACCCCGCTCGTCGAGCGCGATGATCAGGGCGTCGCGCGGCAGCAGCTTCAGTATCTTCTCGCCTTCCTGCTGCTTGGCGCGGGCGATATCGGTGTTCTTGCCACGTTGCGCCGGCGCAACCTCGGTCAACTCCAGCCGGCATTCGTGCGGCAGGCGCGAAGCGTAATCCGCGTACGCGGTCTCCACCCACGCCGGCATGCGCGTCCCGACGGCAATCAGCCGGATGCGCATGCCCGCCGCCCTTAACGCTTGGCGCGCACCGCGGCCTTCTTGACCACCTTGCGAGTCGATTTGCGGGGGGCCTTGCTGACCGCCGTCTTCAGCGCCGGGCGCTTGGCAGCCGGCTTCTTGGTCGCTGACTTGGATGCCGGCTTCCTGGTTGTCGCAGGCTTTGCGGCCTTGGCAGCCGGCTTGCGGGCAGGCTTGGCCGCCAGCTTCCTGCCAGCCGCCTTCTTGGCGGAGGATCCGCCGGTCGCTTTCTTCTTGCCCGCTGCCTTGGCTGCCGGCTTTTTCAGTGCGCCACCCGCCTTCTTCGGCTTCTTGGCCTTGGGCTCAAGCGCTACCGGCTCGGCAACCGCCCACAGCTTCTCCAGCTGATAGAACGCGCGGGCCTGAACCTGCATCGCATGAACGACGACGCCGCCCAGATCGACCAGCACCCATTCGCCCTGGTCCATGCCTTCGACGCCTAGCGGTCGGTGGCCCGCTTCCTTGGCCCGTTCCACCACGTTCTGAGCCAGCGACTTGGTGTGGCGATTGGACGTACCGGTGCACACGATCATCGTGTCGGTCACGGTCGTCAGTGGCTGCACATCCAGCACCGTGATGTTCTGGCCTTTGAGGTCCTCAATCGCTGCAATCGCAATCTCGGCCAACGGGGACAGCTTAGTGTTTCGTCGCATTGTCATCCTGAGTCAGCGCCGCGATCTCCGCAGCGGTCATGGCGTTGAGTATGGCATCCGGCACCAAGCCGCGCACCGACTGCTGGCGCTTGAGCAGGCG
>JBFJKG010000285.1:0-3523 GCA_041635075.1 Solimonas sp. | reverse complement strand
GCTGTTCGGCGATGATCTTCTTGACCTTTTCTTCTAGCGTGCTCATGCATCACTCCTGAGACTTTCTGTAGTACGAAGCCGGCGTATTGTAGTGGAACGCCGTTGTGGAAACAGCCAGTATATGACTGCGATTAAAAACAAGTAGTTAAGACGTATAGTTAAAGTGAAATGGTTAAGACATGTACAGGCCGCCGTTCACTTGTAGCGTCGCTCCGGTGATATATCCGGCTTCTCTGCTAGCAAGAAACGTGACGGCGGCTGCGATATCGTCCGGCTGCCCCAGGCGTTGCAGCGGCACGCGGGACAGCAGGGTTTCCCGGGCTTCAGGGGCAAGTCCTTGAGTCATATCCGTTTCAATAAAGCCGGGGGCGACCACATTGACGGTGATTCCACGCGAGCCGATCTCCTGCGCCAGCGCTTTGCTGAAGCCGATCAGTCCAGCTTTGGCCGCACAGTAGTTGACCTGGCCTGGATTGCCCATGCTGCCAACCACCGAGCCCACGGAAACGATGCGGCCATAGCGGACCTTCATCATGCCCCGCAGCACGGTCCGCGAAAGTCGGAACACGGCACTTAGATCGGTGTCCAGGACCTCGGCCCAATCCTCGTCCTTCATTCGCAGTAGCAGGGTGTCGCGCGTCACGCCGGCGTTGTTGATCAGAATTGAAACCGGGCCGATCTCCGCCAGCAGGGCTTCGGTGGCCGCGCCGTCACGCACGTCCAGCACTTTGCCCTGTCCGCCCAAGGGCGCCAACTCGGCACTAATGCGCTCGGCCCCTGCCGCCGAGGTGGCGGTGCCGATGACGGTCACGCCTTCGGCAGCCAAACGCCGGGCAATGGCCTGACCAATGCCACGGCTGGCACCGGTAACGAGAGCGATGTCGCCATTGAATCGCGACGCTGTAGGTTCAGCCATCGAAGACGGTATGCAATCTATATCAAGGGTTTCGAGTCTAGCATGCGGTATTTCCGCATCTGCTCGGCATGCTCAGCACAGCGTTCGCGCCTTGTCCACACCCTCAGGGGTCTCCAGGCTGACGGACACAGACGCCTTGACGATGCGCTTGTTTAGCCCGCACAGCACCTTGCCAGGGCCGCACTCTACAAACGCCAACTGCCCGCCGGAAGCCAGAGCGGTCACCGTGCGTGTCCATTGCACAGGCCGGAAAAGCTGCTCGTGCAGCGCCTGGCGTATGCCTTCGACGGTGTTGCGGACTTCACCGTCAAGATTGTGTAAAACCGGGATGACAGGCTGATGAATGTCGACGGCCGCCAAGCGCTGCTGCAGCAGATCGGCGGCCCCGCGCAGGAGCGAGCAATGCGATGGCACGGACATCGACAGGCGCACCGCCATTCGTGCCCCCGCTGTCTTCGCGGCTGACTCCAGCCATGCCAGTGCGTCGACATGCCCGGCCACCACCACCTGACCCGGCGCGTTGTAATTTGCCGGTTCCAGAACGCCGGGCCCCGGCCATTGGGCGCACAGATCCTCGACTTGGGCATCATCCAGCCCTACCAGCGCAGTCATACCACCTACCCCAGCGGGAACCGCGGCCTGCATTAGCTGGCCGCGCAGCTCCACCAGCTTCAAAGCATCGGCAAAGCCCAGGCTACCGGCGGCGACCAGCGCGCTGTACTCGCCCAGGCTGTGACCTGCCAATGCGGTGGGCGCGGGCGTGTCTAGCGCTTGCCACAGACGCCACAGGGCGGTGCTGGCCGCCAGCAGCAACGGTTGCGTGACTTCGGTGCGATTCATCGCATCGGCCGGGCCATCTCGCATCAGCCCGGCAACGTCCCACCCCAGCACCTGTGAGGCCTCATCGAGGGTCGCGTGAATCACCGGGTCCTGATGCGCACCCAGCATGCCCACCGACTGCGAGCCCTGGCCGGGAAAAAGAATGGAGTAAGTCATGAGTCTTGTGTATGGGTTGATCCGGAAATGGGCTTGTGGGGGGTACGTCGCGACTCGCGGCCGGTGAAACTGCGGAAAATCGCACCGTAGACGAACGCTGCAAGTACACCGAACAAGTGAGCTTCGACGGCGACCCGGCCACCGATCGCCGCCTCATCCGATACCGGTGCGCCGGCGACCAGTTCCCAGCCGATCTTGCCGAGCAGGTAGGCCAGGCAGCCCAGCGCGATCAGATCGCGCTTCAGCACCTGCGGCATCAGGCCGAGCACGAACAGCCCGTGGATGACGCCGGACAGGCCCACGTAATTTCGGAGATCGGGAACAAAAAGGTAGAGCCCGAGGGTCATACCCAGCGACAGACAGAGCAGCCGACGCACCCAAACCCGCCACGGCAGCACCTCAGGACACAGCAACACCAGCACCAGCAGGCCCAATTCGTTCAGCAGCCAGTGATACCAGCCGAGGTGCACGAAGTTTCCGGTCAGGAAGCGCCACCATTGCCCGTCGGCAATCGCATTGCGATCAAAAGACAGCCAAGCTCTGCCCGAGTCTCCCAGAAACTCGGTCAGCAAGAGCAGCAACATGAGCGCCAGCGGCGGCATCCATAGCGACCGCGAAGCGTAAAATGACTTTGATATCATCGTCCGAGGCAGACTGTGCCTCTGATTTTTCCTGGATCTTTCTATTTCAAATGACCGCTTATTCCACACGTGGTGCCGCGCAGCGTGGCTTCACCCTGATTGAAATCATGGTTGTCGTCGTGATTCTCGGCATTCTGGCCGCCGTTGTCGTGCCGCGCATTATGGATAGGCCCGATGACGCGCGCATCACCAAGGCCAAGCAGGATATTCGCGTGCTGGAATCTTCGCTCAACCTCTACAAGCTGGACAACTTCGTCTACCCCACCACCCAGCAGGGCCTCGAGGCACTGGTAGCCAAGCCAGGCGGCGAGCCGGAGCCGCGCAACTACAAGAACGGTGGCTACGTGAAGTCCCTTCCCCGCGATCCTTGGGGCAACCCGTACCAGTATCTGCAGCCCGGAGTTAAAGGTGAGTTCGATCTGTTCTCCCTGGGCTCGGACAATCGGCCTGGCGGCGAAGGTGCGGCCGCAGATATCGGGAATTGGGATCTGAGCTGAACGTTCTTCTGAAACCGAGCCGCCCACAGCAGCGATGCGGACACCCGAAGCCGCCTGGGTTCCGCGGCTTTACGCTGGTCGAGATGATGGTGGTGGTCCTGATCATCGGCATCCTGCTGACCTTTGCCAGCCTGTCGATTGGTGATCGTGCGGTTGCGGAGCGCGTCGAAACCGAGTCGCGCCGCATGGAGCAACTGTTTCAGCTGGCACTGGAAGACGCCGAACTCAAAGGCTATGAGATCGGCTTTCGGCTGACCGACTCCAGTTATGAGTTTCTTGCGGTCGGGGAAGAAGGGCGCTGGCAGGCCATGAAGGAAGGTCCGCTACGCACGCGCCGACTGACTGCTCCGATTCTTTATGCGCTGCGTGTGGATGGCCGAGCGGTGCCGCCGGCGCGTGAGGCCCCAGACAAGAAGCTGCCGCTGGAGCCCCAGGTACTGCTGATGTCCAGCGGAGAAGCCACTGCCTTCAGC
>JBFJKG010000284.1:0-3524 GCA_041635075.1 Solimonas sp. | reverse complement strand
GTAGGTGCTCTGTGCGCGCCAGTCGTATAGAGGGCTGATCTTCTCGCCGCTGTCGGCGACGGCCCGGAACATCGGCTCGTAGACCGCGCGGAACTGCGTCGGATTGACGCTGCTGGCCACCACGGCATCAATCTCTTCGTCCGACGGCCAGAGGTCCTTGAGCGTGACAGCGTTGCCGTTCTGGTCCGTACCGAGCACGTCCTTCTCGATATCGAAGCGGATGGTGCCGGCAATGGCATAGGCCACCACCAGCGGCGGCGAGGCCAGAAAGGCCTGCTTGGCGTAGGGGTGGATGCGGCCATCGAAATTGCGGTTGCCGGAAAGCACGGCGGTGGCGTAGAGGTCGCGGTCGATGACCTCCTTCTGGATCGCCGGGTCCAGCGCGCCGCTCATGCCGTTGCAGGTGGTGCAGGCAAAGGCGACGATGCCGAAACCGAGCTGCTCGAGCTCCGGTAGCAGCCCGGCTTCGCGCAGATAGCTTTCAACTACCTTGGAGCCGGGGGCCAGCGAAGACTTCACCCATGGCTTGCGCTTCAGGCCGCGAGCGTTGGCGTTACGTGCCAGCAGTCCCGCCGCAATCACATTGCGCGGATTGCTGGTGTTGGTGCAGCTGGTGATCGCGGCGATGATGACCGCGCCGTCCGGCATCTGGCCGGGCACATCCTGCCACTGCGTCGCGATACCGCGCGCCGCCAGGTCGGTGGTGGCTACCCGCTTGTGGGGGTTCGAGGGGCCGGCCATGTTGCGGACTACGCTGGAGAGATCAAACTTCAGCACGCGCTCGTACTGGGCGGTCTTCAGGCTGTCGGCCCACAGGCCGGTCTGCTTTGCGTACGTCTCGACCAGACGAACCTGCTCGTCCTCGCGGCCGGTCAGCTTCAGATAGGTGATGGTCTGCTCGTCGATGTAGAACATCGCGGCTGTGGCGCCAAACTCCGGCGTCATGTTCGAGATGGTCGCGCGATCACCCAGCGTCAGCGCAGCCGCGCCTTCGCCATAGAACTCCAGATAGGCGCCGACGACCTTTTCCTTGCGCAGGAACTCGGTCAATGCGAGCACGATATCGGTCGCGGTGATGTTGGGCTGGGGCTTGCCACTCAACTCCACACCCACGATATCCGGCAGGCGCATCCAGGATGCACGACCCAGCATCACGCTTTCGGCCTCAAGGCCGCCGACGCCGATGGCGATGACCCCCAGCGCATCCACGTGCGGTGTATGACTGTCGGTGCCGACCAGCGTGTCGGGGAAGGCGACGCCGTCGCGTGCGTGCACCACCGGCGACATCCGCTCCAGGTTGATCTGATGCATGATGCCGTTGCCGGGCGGAATCACTTCGACGTTCTTGAACGCACGCTTGGTCCAGTTGATGAAGTGAAAGCGATCTTCGTTGCGACGGTCCTCGATGGCGCGGTTCTTCTCGAACGCATCCTTCTCGAATCCGCCGTGCTCCACGGCCAGCGAGTGATCCACGATCAACTGCGTCGGCACCACCGGATTGACCTGGGCCGGATCGCCGCCCTTCGCGGCGATGGCGTCACGCAGGCCCGCGAGGTCCACCAGTGCGGTCTGGCCGAGAATGTCATGGCAGACCACGCGCGCCGGGAACCAGGGAAAGTCCAGATCGCGCTTGCGTTCGATCAGCTGTTTCAGCGACGCGGTCAGGGTTTCCGGATCACAGCGACGCACCAGATTCTCTGCATGTACGCGCGAGGTGTAGGGCAGCGTGTCGTAAGCGCCGGGCTGAATCGCGTCTACCGCTGCTCGCGTGTCGAAGTAGTCGAGTTGGGTGCCGGGTAGCGGTTTGCGGTAGGCAGTGTTCATGGAGCGATTCGTGAAGGAGGGCGGCAGATATGAAACGGCCGCGCTAATGCGCGGCCGTGGGTTTTACTTGCGTTTCTGGATCGGGACGAACTTGAGATTCTCAGGCCCGGTGTAGTTGGCGGTGGGGCGGATGATCTTGCCGTCGATGCGCTGCTCAATGATGTGTGCGCTCCAGCCAGCGGTGCGGGCGATCACGAACAGCGGCGTGAACATGGCTGTCGGCACGCCCATCAGGTGGTAGGACACCGCCGAGAACCAGTCCAGGTTCGGGAACATCTTCTTGGCGTCCCACATCACCGTCTCCAGTCGCTCGGCAATGTTGTACATCTTGGTGTTGCTCTGCGCCTTGGCGAGGTCGTGCGCGACCTGCTTGATGACCTTGTTGCGCGGGTCGGAGATCGTATACACGGGGTGGCCGAAGCCGATGATCACCTCCTTGCGTTCCACGCGGGCCTTGATGTCGGCTTCCGCCTCATCAGGTGAGTCGTAGCGCTGCTGGATCTCGAACGCGACCTCGTTGGCGCCGCCGTGCTTGGGCCCGCGCAGCGCGCCGATACCGCCGCAGATGGCCGAGTACATGTCCGAGCCGGTGCCGGCGACGACGCGCGAGGTGAAGGTCGAGGCGTTGAACTCGTGCTCGGCATACAGCACCAGACTGGTGTGCATGGCCTTGACCCACTCTTTGCTGGGAGCCTTGCCGTGCAGCAAGTGCAGGAAGTGGCCGCCAATGCTGTCGTCGTCGGTTTCGACCTCGATGCAACGACCGTTGGTGGCGTAGTGATACCAATACAGCAGCATCGAGCCCAGCGATGCCATCAGCCGGTCGGCGATGTCGCGGGCGCCGGCATGGTTGTGGTCGTCCTTTTCCGGCAATACACAGCCCAGTACCGAGACGCCGGTGCGCATCACATCCATCGGGTGGGCTGACGGCGGCAGTTGTTCCAGTGCTGTTTTTACCGCGGCCGGCAGACCGCGCAATGCCTTCAGCTTGGCCTTGTAGGCGACGAGTTCCGCTGTTGTCGGCAACTTGCCGTGTACCAGCAAGTGGGCGATTTCCTCGAACTCGCAGGCCGTGGCGACGTCCAGGATGTCGTAGCCGCGGTAGTGCAGGTCATTGCCGGTGCGGCCGACAGTGCACAGGGCGGTATTGCCAGCTGCGATGCCGGAAAGGGCAACCGACTTCTTGGGCTTGGGGGTATGAGGTGCGGTCTCGGTCATGGATCAGCGTGTCCTGTGCGGTGGCTAGATTCGATGCGGCGGTGCTGCCCTTATAAGGCGGCCCGCCTCGGAACTCACTACCCGGATGGGGGGAATGGGTCGCGCTACTGCAGTGCTTTGCTGGCATCCGCGGGCGTACCGCCGATGCCGGGCCCTCACGAGCGCGGCGATTTTACGGAGTGCGGTCGGGGCTGACCATCCTTGGAACGGATGAAGACGATGCCTTCGAGCCCCAACCCGCGACGGTTGTGCCCCGGATCGGCCGCCAATACGGGCCACAAGCCGGCTGAAGCGGCGAGGCCCTTGCGCTAAGCCATTGTTTTAGCGAGGCTTGAAAAAATCATGCGTTCATTTATTGTCGCTTGCTCATTTATTGAATCAGATTCATAATCCGCGCCCAGTTCATCCAGGCTGATCGCGTGAGCACCAAGGAACGCAAGCTGCGGGAATTCGCGGAGCGCGAGCAGCGCTTCCTCGATGTC
>JBFJKG010000283.1:0-3526 GCA_041635075.1 Solimonas sp. | reverse complement strand
GCGACCATCGATGCCGGTGCTGACCACGCCACCCCAGACGCGTCCGCTGGCGGGGTCGCGCGCGCCGGCATACGACAGCAGGCTGCCGGTAACCGGGCGGCGTGCGAGATTAATCGTGTAGTCGTAAGCGCCGATGCTGTCGCTCCAGCGCAGTCCGCCTACCCAGTTCTCGACCGGAAAGCCGATAGGGGTGGTCCCCAGGTCGATTCGCAGGCGGTCACTCTTCCAGCCCAGCCCGATATCCACGCCGCGCGCCTGCTGTTCGGCGCCGTTGGGGAAGCTGGCGAGCACGGCATCGCCGTAGGCCTGGACCGCGCCGTACAGCGCAGCATCTTCAAATACGGCGGGCAGGTGCCCGGCATTGGCGTCCACTGCATCGACCACGGCGAAGAATTCGCCGTCATAGCGGTACGGTAGATGTACCTCGACGGGGATTTGGCGTGCGGTGTACTCGGAGATGCCGGCATCTCCGCTCTTGCTGTACAGGCTCACCCCGGCGGTGGCGTAACCGTCACGCCGCGCTTCGATCGCGTCGATACCTGCCTGCGCAGCGCTGTACCCCTGGTAGTTGCTCGCCAGCTCTTCGCTGCGGGCGGCCTGATACAGCTTCATCGCATCGTTGTGATGATGCTGCGCGCGCGCCACACGCGCGGCCGCCACACGCGCGGCGACGCTGTCGGGGGCCGTCTGCTGCATCGACACCGCCAGCGCGTCGGCGCGGGCTACGGCGTCCAGATACAGCCACGTGCTGACCAGATCGCCGCGCGTGACCTCATCGTTGGCAGCGGTCTGATCCTGCAGGGTCTGCACCTCGGAAAGGGCGGTTTCGCGCGCTCCGGCATCGGCAAGCCAGCGAGCGCGGAGCAAGCGCAACTCGGCGTCCTGCGGTGATTGCGCCAGCGCCGGTGCCAGCAGCGCAAGCGCCGCCTGCGGCTTGCCGGCGTCAGCCAGGTGGTCAGCGCGTCGCAGCAGCAACGCGCGATGCAGTCGCTGCAGGTCGGGCTGCTGGGCTTGCGGGAGTGCTTGCGAGTCCAGGCTTGCCAGCAGTGGCGCCAGCTCGGCGTCGCGTTCGGCCTGATTGAGCAGCCGTGCCCAGCGCAGGCGCAAGGCCGGATCGTCGGTCATGGCGGCCTGCGGCCGCAGCAGACCAAGGCCGCGTTCCGGTTCGCCGATATCGATCCAGCTCGACGCCACCGCTGCGAGCTGGTCCGGGTCTTCGCCTGCAAGCACTTCGGCTGCAGCCAGACGGTCGATTGCAGCGGCGCGATCACCGGCGGCGTAGGCCGATGCTGCGAGGCTGCGGCCGATGCTGACGCGCAGGCGCTGGTCCAAAGCGCGCATGCCCTCACTACGGGCGGGCTCCGGCACGGCCGCAAGCGCATTGAGTGCGGCACTATCGTCGTCGAGGCTGGCCAGCAGCAAGGCACGCGCATAGTGGGCGTCGACATTGTCCGCTGCGACAGTGATGGCTTCATCCATCAAGGCGCGTGCTTCGCCCGGCAGGCCGCGTTGCGCGTACTCGCGCGCCAGCGTGTAGCGCAGCCATGGATCGTCCGGTGTCAGCGATTGCGCATCTTCCAGCAGGCGTAGCGATGCCCCTTCGCGGCCCGCTAAACGGGCCTGCTCGGCCTGCTGCTGCAGCCAATCGGCGCGCAGGCGATTGAATTCCGGCTGCCTGTCGGGCGCGCGCCGCCGCAAATCATCAAGCAGCGCCAGAGCCTCATCGCTGCGGCCTTGGTTCTGCAGCAACTCGAGCAGGCCCCGGCTGGCGACGCGATTGCCGGAGTCGCGTGCAAGCACGCGGCGATACAGGCGTTCGGCCGCTGCGCGGTGCTGCGGCTGCTGCGCGAGCACCGTTGCTCTTAGTGCCAGTGCGTCTTCGCTCCCCGGCCTGAGTCGCAGCGCGTAGTCGAGCCGCTCCTGTGCGGCGTCATAGCGCTGCGCGTCGCGCAGGCCTTCCGCATCTTCCAGCGCAACCCAGTAGCGGGCGCGATCCTTCTCGCGCTTCCAGTAGCTGGTGTTGCGTGCGTCGGTTTCCATCGCGCGCTGAAACAGGCCCTCGGCTTCGGCGTGCCGGTTCTGGCGCATACGCAGACGGCCCAGCGTTCCCAGGGCTTCACCATCATTCGGTCGCTGTGCCAACGCGGCTGCAATCTGCTGCTCGGCCTCCGCCAGCCGCCCCGCGTCGATCGCGGCATCGGCGGTGGAGAGCCTGCGATATACCGGATCCTGTTGACGGCGCTGCTGTTGCTGCACGGCTGACTGTATCGTCGCGACCGTGCGCTGCATCTCGATGTCATCGGGGGCCTGCGCAAGATACGCGCGCAGCTGCGGCAGGCTGCTACGCGCATCTGGCAGGTAGCCCAGTCCGCGACGCCAAGCTGCGAGCACGGCGCTGTGGTCCTGCGTCGGCTGCAGCGCCAGCTCGGCGAGAAGCTTCAAGCCCTGATCGCGCGTGCTGCCATTGCTGACCAGCAGCTCCGCCAGGCCCAGGGCGTAGCGGGGATCATCCGGGTAGCGGCGTGCGAATTCCGCGAGCCCCTTGCGGGCGGGCTCGAAGCCGCCGGGAACCTGTGCCTGGATGCGCCAGTACTCCGTGCCCAGCGGCCCCGGGGGCGGGCCATCCGGATAGAGCGCACGCGCCGCGGCCAGCGCCTCTTCGTAGCGCCCGGTTTCCGCCAGTCGGCGCATCGTGGCCAGCTTCAGCCGGTCGCGTGTCTGCACACGCAGGCTTGCGGCCAGTTCCAGCGTGTAGGGATGGTTCGGGTGTGCCTCGCGCATATCGCTGAGCACGCGCTCAGCCGCCTCCAGTCGACCTGAACGCAGTTCCAGGTCCCCCAGCGTCATCGATGCCTGAGGGTGCCCGGGATACGCGCGTAACAGCTTTTCCAGCGCGAGCCGGGCAAGATCCGGGCGATTGCGGGTCTCCCACAGTCGCGCGCTGTCCAGCAGCAACTGTGCCGGTGATTCGGCGGCCTGGGTCTGTGCGGCCGCAGGGGCGGTCGTGATCACGCACGCCGCCACCAGTGTCAGCGCCAGTGCCAGGGCTGGCTTCAGGACAGTAGGCTGCATGTGTCGGTTTGCCAGCGTGTGCGCAAGGTGCCATCCGCCGCAAAGCGGTAGTGGCGCTGATCCCAACCCGTTCCGAACAGGGTCAGCACGCTCTCGTAATAGGCATCTTCAGGGGGTTCGGCGAATCGCGCTGCGACGCGCTTGCGCTGACGTTCCAGCGTCGACGTGTCGCCAAGCGCGGTCAGCAGCGGCAGCAGGGCGGCGGAGTAACCGGGAAAGCCACTGCCGCGGAATGTCCCGTCCTGGGTGTTGACGTGCTCCGGCGGTGCGCCCGCTGCCGCAGTGGCCTGCGCCATGGGCCGCAGATGCCGGACCAGAGCTTCGCGGTCCGGGTCGTTCCGGTGCAGCATGCCGGCCCAGAGATACACGCGGATGGCGTCGTAGCTGCCATCTGCCGCCGTCTGCGCATCGGCCTGAAACTGCCCGTTCTTGTCATAGAGCACCCAGTCCGGGG
>JBFJKG010000282.1:0-3554 GCA_041635075.1 Solimonas sp. | reverse complement strand
CACTGACATTCGGACCATACAGCTGCTGCTCGGGCATCGAAGCCTGCAGACCACCATGATTTACACCCACATCGAGCAGGTCACCCGAGGGACCACTAGCCCGCTCGACCGCCTCTAGCACTCCAATGACCGCTTCGCGGAGCACATAATTTGCGTTCCGCGAAGTCCGGTTTGGGCTGGCTGCTGCCAGTTAAGCGGAGGTAGCAGCATTGGCAAGTCCAGGGATAGACCCGCTCCGCCTTGGCAGTTCTCGACGTAGCGGCCATTGTGATCTGGGTCTGGCGCGCCGATGGTCGCCTAACCCAGTGCTTTGTCGATGTCAGCAATCTGTATTTGCCGCAGTGCTTACGGCGGGATTTTCGGCATTCACTGCATGCTGCCTACGCGGGCCTTGCCTCGAGTTCACAGACCGTAGGGTAAGCGCTAGAAGCTGCCGGTCTCGCCTGGCAGTTCAACCAAAGCCAAACAAGCGCAGCATGTCCTTCTGCTTTTCGTCTGCCCGGACCTGCATCTTCTTGGCCTCGTCGATGTCCTTGCGCGTTGGTCGCATCGCTGCGGGAACAGGCTCAAACTCCGGCCAAGGAAGGGGGCCCCACGTCTCGTCATTGCCTCGACCCGCCTGCCAATACGTTCGAGTCAGGGGATCTACGGCTGTCAGGCGCCCTTGGTAGTCGCCATCGGCATAGCTTGCGCCGGTATCAATCCACAGCACGTTGCCGCGGCCCCGTGGCAAGCAGTCCGGGGTCATGGTGTGCCCACAAATCACAACATCGATACCTTTGACGGGCTGAGCGTTCTTCCAAGTGGAAACCTTTCGATCAGCACTTAAGGTCGAAACGTCCATCTCGCGCAGCAAGGCATCGGCAATGAACCTTGAGCGGCCCCAAATGGCACCGGCTGAGGGGGTCGGATAGTCACCGCTGGCAACATCTTCGGGCGTGATGCAAAGGTTCTTCATTCGGGACCAAGACATCCCCGGCAGCACCTCAGCATGAACAAGTCCAATACGATGACCAGGGGCATACTCGATCTCGCCCGTCACATGCATCTGCCGAAGCATGCCCCGATAGAGATACGCCGCTGTCGGGCCTAGATCATCCGCCCAGCCGCCACCGTTGTGTTTCCAAGTGCGGCCTAAGTCCCAGGACCCTGCAGCACCCAGCATCAATGCTTCGTGATTACCCAACAACGAGGCGCACCCGTATTCACGGGCAAACCAGTCGAGGACTTCCCGACTATGGGGCCCGCGGTCGATGAGATCCCCCAGCGCAAAGACGAAATCGTCTCGCTCGTTGTACTGGGCGAGTTTCAGTAGACGCTGAAACATCTGGAACTCACCGTGGATGTCGCCCACTACGAGGACACGGCCCTTCTTATGCTGCGACCAGTGAATTTTGAACTGCGACTTCACTTCGACCATGTCAGCCTCCAAATTCGACTAGGCCATCCTGCGCTACGCCGGCGGAGCAGTCGTCTGCCCGTTCGCCGGAATCTTATAGTGCCTGAGCGCACTGCAGCCGTTGCGTGTCAACGCAACAGCCAGCTGGGTTGCGTCGCCTGAATGTCGAGTTAGAAGGCCGGCCCGGTTCCTTTTCGTTCCCACTCGCGGACGATGCGAGCCTTCTCGTTATCAAAGAGGGCGGTGGCCGCGGCTTGCGCCAGGCGGCCCTGCCGGAGCTCCTCACAAACGAAGATTCGAAGGTTGCGAAGGTAGAGGACGTCTCCTTCACCGGTCGTGCCCCGAAACTGCTCGATCAAGGTCTCCAAGTGGTGCCAGGGCTCGGGATCGTCGCAGCTCGCGTGCGTCTTCAGCTGTCCGCTGGCGTTGGTGCTTATGACCAACAAGATCACATAGATGTATTTCATGTGAGCCTCCCGCGGCGAGGGTGCCATAGACGTGCTTCACTGCCACCTGTCCGTTTGGGCACCTCCCTAGAGGACCCCGGCGCATTCTGGCCAAACCCTCCGACTTGCGAGTGCATTCAACTCAGATGGCGGCAAGGCTGAGGATTCGACCGCACATCTCGATGTACTGGCCGCTCACCGACAAGCTAGTCGCATTTCTGTTGTGCAGTTGCATTCACTTTTGTAAGTCTCAACCGCCGCCCACCAGCGCGACACCGGACGCCGTATGGTGCGGCGCGCGATACGGCCGCTGACCCCAGCGCTCAGGCTGGAAGCCCAGATCGCTGATCGAGGCGACAGTGGCGGCCTCCAATGCCTCGGCATCGGTCATCGGTGGCAGCAGACCGGGCAGCCGCTGCGCCAGCATCGACTTGCCGGCACCCGGCGGCCCGATCAGCAACAGGGAATGCCCGCCGGCCGCGGCGATCTCCAGCGCGCGTTTGGCCGGCGTCTGGCCGCGCACCTCCTGAAGATCGGCCAGCGCTGGTGCCGCCGCGCTCAATGGCACGGCCGTCACCTGCGGCAACGGGCCCGCATGCAGATCCGCGCACACCTGTCCCAGCTTCTGCGCACTGTGTATGCGGGCGTCGCGGGCCAGTGCCGCCTCGGCCAGATTGGCCTCGGGCAATAGCAGCGCATGCCCACAGGCCGCGGCCTTCAGGGCGGCGGGCAGTGCGCCCCGCACCGGCCGCACCTCGCCCGACAACGAAAGCTCTCCCAGCACCTCGACTTCGGCCAGCGCCTCAGCTGGAATCTGCGCCGAGGCGGCCAGGATGCCCAGCGCGATCGCCAGATCAAAGCGCCCGCCTTCCTTCGGCAGATCGGCAGGCGCCAGATTGCAGGTGATGCGCCGTACCGGGAACTGGTATCCGGAGGTCACGATCGCGGCGCGCACCCGATCCTTGGCTTCGCGCACCGCAGCCTCCGGCAAGCCGACGATGGCCAGTCCTGGCAACCCGGCTGCGAGGTGGACCTCCACCGTTACCGGCTCTGCGGCCAATCCGTTCTGCGCGCGCGCCAGCACCGTGGCCAAAGACATGCCGCTATCCCGGCGTAGGTGCCTGCTGCTGGGCCTCCAGGACCTTCAGGCGTTGTTCCAGCTTGCTCAACCGGCTTTGCGTACGCGCCAGCAGTTCTGCCTGGATGTCAAAGCGCTCGCGGGAGACCAGATCCCATTTTTCCAGATTGGCGCGGAGCACGGCCCTGAAGTTGTCCTCCAGCTCATGCCGGAGTCCGGACAGGCCTGGCGGCAGCAGGCGGCTGAGTTTGGCGGCTAGATCTTCAAGGTTTTGAGTATCGACCATGGCATACGTCTGCGCTGACTTAAGGAAAGGGGCAGTTTCGACCGCCGTATCGACCGTTGTCCACTGTCCGAACGGGCACTTCGCCCCATGCCGCCCCACATTGGTGCGTCACGCCCCATGCAGGGCCGCCGACACTCCGGAACTTCCCTCAGCGCGCGCTATAGCGGCAAACGACGCTTGGCACGCTCTGTGCTCCATCTGTCACCGGGCTGCCGGGGTATTGAGGCTCCCCCGACAGAAACGCTTTCCGACTCAGGAGTGATGTCCATGAAATTGATTGCAGCCATCATCAAGCCGTTCAAGCTGGACGAGGTGCGAGAAGCACTCTCGGACCTCGGCGTGGCT
>JBFJKG010000281.1:0-3589 GCA_041635075.1 Solimonas sp. | reverse complement strand
TTACATGACTGCAGTCGTCGAAGGCGGCTTCTACGGCTGGCCGTGGAGTTACTTCGGTCAGCACGTGGATGAACGCGTGAAGCCTCCGCAGCCGGACATGGTGGCGCAGGCACGAGTGCCTGACTACGCGTTAGGTCCGCATACCGCCTCATTGGGGTTGGCCCACTCCCAGGGCACCACGCTGCCGCCACCCTTCACCACAGGCATGTTCGTCGGACAGCACGGTTCCTGGAATCGCAAGCCGCATAGCGGCTACAAGGTGATCTTTGTGCCGTTCGCTGAGGGCAAGCCGGCCGGTCAGCCGCTGGATGTGCTGAGTGGCTTTCTGAGTGCAGACGGCAGGGCGCTGGGACGTCCGGTGGGAGTGGCCATTGATGCACAAGGCGCGTTGCTGGTTGCGGATGATGTCGGCAATATCGTCTGGCGGGTCAGCAGGGGGCGCTGAGCCAACAACTCGGGGGAGAGGCAATGAATACGCCATTGGACGGGTATGCGCTGTGCGCGGTGATTCTGTTCTTCAAGATGTTCTCCATCTCCCTGTTCCAGGGCTATCACCGCATTGGCAAGGGCAAGTTCAAGAATCCTGAAGACGCTGCGTTCTCCGGAAAGGCTCCGGTGGCCGAAGAACTGCCGCAGGTACAGCGCGCCGCACGCGCCTGGGCCAACGATGTGGAGAACATTCCGATATTTCTCGCCTTGGGGCTTGCCTACGTCCTGCTGGGTGCGCCCCACGCCGCTGCTTGGCTGTTTTTCGTCTTCACCGCCGCGCGCGTGGCGCATACGGTGTGTTATCTGGCGGCTTGGCAGCCATGGCGAACGCTGGCGTACGCGGTCGGGATTGGCTGCACCATCGGCGTATGCGTCGGCATCCTCGGCAAACTGCTCTAGCGTGCCGGGTGATGCGGCTTCCGGTGGCGCCTTGGCAGGCACTGGGTCACTAGCAACCTGGCGTCGTGGCTATCGATCTGCCCCCGCCGCTGCCGCCACTGCTTGTCAGCACCGAGGCGATAGAGGTGCTGCAGGCTGAGCACGCCACGGTGACCCGCGCTGATCTGGGTGACCATCATCTGCGCATCATTGGCAATCCCGGCCTGGCTGATCGTGATCTGCAACGCATCGTCGGCGAGGCCGCCAACTTGTCGGATGCCGTGCGTGGAATCGCCGCTTTGCTCTATCGCGAAGGCTATCCAGCAGCGCGGGTGCTGTACGCCCTGAGTGGCCGCGAGCTGTACCTGCTGATATTGCCGGGCAGCGTGACCCAGGTGACGGGTCCACACCCGCTGCGCGGCTATTTCGAGTCGTTGGCGGGCGAGGACGTGTTGACGGCCGCGGCGCTTGAACCAAGGCGGACGCTGGCCGCCGTTTACTCGGATCGCAGTCGCCGCTCCGCGCGGTTGGGCCTTCAGCCCGGTGAGCGCCCTGGTGAGTACCAGTTGAGCGTGCAGGAGTCGCCGTCCACGGCGAGTCCGTTGAGTCTGCGCGTGCAGGTTGGTAATCCCGGCAATCGTTTTGTCGGGCGCAATTTCGGTGAGACTGAAATCAGCGTGAGTGGTGCCGGTGCCGAGTTTCGCGGGCAATGGCGTGAAGGCCTCGAGCACGGCGGGCAGTCCTATCGTGACGCTGCGGTCGCCACCAGTCTGGTGACAGCTGCCGGGTTGTGGGGCATAGAAGGACGGGGCATGCACTACACACAGGCGTCCGGGTCGGATGATTTCCAGGGACAGTTATCAACGCTGGGCGTTTCGTGGACCTTTCTGCCGTACGCCGATTTCTCGACCCGCTGGTTGCTGAATCTGCGGATGGATGATGTGGATGACAACGTGCGAGGTGGCCCCGGCAGTCAGCCGCTGTTGAGCCAGGCCTACCGTTCATTGGAGATCGGTGCGGAGCGGCATCAGGTGTGGACGCAATTGCAGTGGCCGACCGAACTGCAGTTGGGGTTCACCGCGCGCGCAGGCGTTCAGGGCCAAGACAAGCTGACGGCGACGGATCTCGACTATCGCTGGTATCGGCCCAGCGTGCGTCTGCGCACGCAGCCGACGGCGGTCGCCCAGTGGCAGCTCGGTGTGGATGCGTCTGCACAGCTCAGCGAAAACCACCTGCCACAGCAGCAGCAGTACGTGCTGGGCGGCGTCGACAATCTTTCAGCCTGGCTGCCCGGGGTCGCTGTAGGGGATGAAGGCTACTACCTGCGGCTGCAGTCGGACTGGAGCTTTACCGCCGGATCATGGGTGGTAGCGCCACGGGCATTTGCGGAATACGGCAGCGCGCATCTGCATCATGCGGATGGAATTCGAGCACAGCAACAGACGCTTGCCTCTGCGGGTGCCGAGGTGGTGATCAAATACGCCCGATGGCTGGAGGCAAGCCTGCTCGCGGCAACCCCGGTTCTCGATCATGGTGTCACGCAGGATGTTTTGCACGCTGCTGAAGCGGATGCGTTCTTTCGAATTGTCCTGCGCTATTGAGGTTCACGCCGCTGCGATCCGTGGCTGCACGATCGGTGGCGGATCGGCTAAAGTTTCGCCAACGGCCCAGCTGTGGGGGAGAGCGCCGTGACAAGTTCTGAGTTGGTGTCGGCACCCGCATTGATCACCTTATCGCGCGAATCCTTGCGTGTGGCGGCCATTGCAGACGGCGTACAGGTCATCGGTGTAACCGGACACCTGATGCTGGATGCGCGCGAACGCGCAGAAACTGAGCGCTACATTCGCCAGCAGTGCCGTGCTCTTTTCGAGAACCACTCGGGCACTGTGCGCCTGCTATCGGGGCTGGCGCCTGGCGCGGATCTGGTTGCCACGGGCGCAATTCTGGATGAGGCGGACCGCGCGGGCGTAAAGGTAGAGCTGATTGCCTTGCTGCCGCGCAGCGCCGAGCGCTTGATCGAGGACTGGCTGCGGCGCTGCAAAGAGCTGGGGCAGACCGTTTCTGCAGACGCGGTGCAGCGCGTGCGCGCGCTCCTTGCTACCTTGCTTGCGCGTGCCTCCACGACATTGGACTTGTGCACGACAGTGGGCGGCGACAACCATCAAGCCGCCTATCGGCGCTTGGCGGCGGTACTTGCGACCGTGCCCAGCCGACTGTTTGCGGTCGCACGAGAAGGCTATGGCGGCATGAGCGGCGGCACTGCCGAGATTCTCGCCTGGCGGCGCGATCCTGCGTCGATACCGGCGGCGCTGCGCGAACTCGTGGAAGGCTTGGGCGGAGGGGGCGAAACCCATCTGGTCGATCCACGCGGCCATGCATCACCCACTGTGGTGCTGGAGGCCGAACAGCGCTCGGAGCAGGCGTTGACGCAGGCGATTCGAACGCACCTGAAAGCCGGAGATGCGCTGTCGGCCTACGATCTGGCGGCGCGCGCTTTGGAGCACGGCAGCGAATCTGCGCAGCTTCGCTACTTGCTGTTGCTCAGTCTCGCGGCAGCCGGCAGTGTCTACAGCGCGCTTGAGCAGTTTGAGCGGTGGGCACCGCCTGAGTCAGACCGCGACGAGGACTGGCTGGCGTTGCGCGGACGCCTGCTCAAGGATCTCGCATTCTCCGGTATTGATGTGCAGATGAACCTGGAGCGTGCGGCGGCCGAGTACGGCGC
>JBFJKG010000280.1:0-3589 GCA_041635075.1 Solimonas sp. | reverse complement strand
TCGGCGTACCAGCTCCTGCGAAGGTTGCGCGGCGTTGGCTTCCGAATCGCGCAGAAAGACTGCGGCGGCGGGACGGTGGCGGCTTTCGGAATAGCGACCCATGGGAATCGCACGCACCAGCACACCCAGCTTGCTGCGGCCCGAAGGGCGCGAGATCGACATCGCCTCGACGACTGCTGAGCCTTCGCCGCCACTGTTGTCGGCAATTGCGGCGCGAATCATCCGTTGCAACTCGCGGCCTTCCTGGCTGGACTCGACTGCGAGTGTATTGCCGGACTGCCAGATGCCATCCTTCTCGGCGAGTATGCGGCGCGCTTCCTGATTGGTTTCGAGCACGGCGCCGTTCTGATCGAAGCTGACGATGCCCAGCAGCATGCGATTGACGGTGCCGGCGAACAACTGGCGCTCGGTTTCCAGAAAGTCGAGCCGCGCGTGCAACTGGATCGAGCGCTTCAGATGTGGAAGCAGAAAGCGCACCAGCGCCTTGTCATCGGGCGAGAAGGCGTTGGACTCCAGCGAACGGGTGATGCGCAGGCGGCATTCGATGCCGTCCTTGGTGTAGATGTCAGCGCCAAGCAGATGGCGGATGCCTAACGGCTTGAGGTATTCGTTATAGATCGAACTTTCCAGCCACTGCTTGCCGATCAGCTCTTCGGCGGTCAGCACCTCGCCTTCCTGCAGCCGCACAAAGGGGTCGGTGGCAAAGAAGTGGCTTTCGTAGGACTCCACGCCCTGCGTGGTGATCGGGCCGGTGTTGATCATGACGCCGGTGCTGTCCTGCGAAGGTGGGCGCAGGATCAGCGTGACGTGCGCCGCCTGCAGCGTGTCGCGCATCATCTGTAGCGCGCTGTTCCACGGGGGCGATTCGGTGGGGCCTTCGTAAATTGCGCCCAGCAGCAAGTCGAGCTGAGCCAGGTCCTCTGCCTTGGCGACAGTCGTCAGTGGGCGCTTGCTGACCGCCTTGGAGGCGGCTTTTGCAGCGCGGGCAGCGGTCGGCTTGGCGGGTGGCACGGGCTCTCCTGGTCCATCGCAGGCGCAGCCCTGACGGGGCCGCCCACGGGGGGATGGCGGAACCTGAATCGGTTTCTTGGAATTAGCGAGCGTCTTTCGCAAACGCCCGGTCGGAGTATAGGGGAAGTCCCTCAGATCGTGCATCGAGTCCGGTGCAAAAGGTGCGATCTTGGTGCAGTGCCGCAGTTGGTCGTCTGTCTGGACGATTTGAAGGCGGGCTGGCTGCACCACCATGCAGGTCAGTTATCCGTCCATGACCGTAAGGAGTTGCCGTGCCTACAGAAGTACAGATGAAAGCCGCGATGCAGGCCTATATTGATCACTTCAACCGCTCTGACGCGCAGGCGATTGCCGATCTCTACGCCGAAGACGCCACCGTCGAGGATCCGGTCGGCAGTGAGGTCAAGCACGGCAAGGCCGAGATCGCGGCGTTCTACAAGATGGCGGTAGCCACCGGTGCGCGGCTGCGCCTGGCCGCGCCGATACGGGCGTCGCACGGAAATTCCGCGGCCATGGCCTTCGATGTGGTCCTCAACATGCCCGAGGGCAAGGCCGAGATTCACGTGATTGACGTGATGACCTTTGACGACGCCGGCAAGTTTTCGTCGATGCGCGCGTTCTGGGGCAAGAGCGACATGGAAGTGCTGAAGTAATCGGGCGCCGTCGGCACCCGCTGCAGCAAAAACGCCCGCGATGAGCGGGCGTTTTTGTTTGCAACTGGCCAGTCGGTCAGGCGGCTTTGCTGGAGGCCGGCGCGCCGTCCATGCCGCGTGCCAGATGGATGCCTTCAACCTGCTTGAGGAAGCCATCGCGCTGTGAACGCGGATTGTAGAACTGCTTGTACCAGAGACGCTGCTTGAGGAACGGGCCGTCGCCCTGCACGAACAGACCCTGGAAGCAGGGGCGCTTGTGCTTCCACACCTCGAAGTCCTGGGCAAACGCAGCCAGCGCCATCGTCTGGTACTGGCGCGCGATCTCGACATCCTGCTGCGTGTACTGGGCCTGCCCGGTGGGCGACTTCACCATCAGTCCGTGCCAGACGTAGGCGGTGCCATCTTCCACCGGTGTATGTGCGATGAAAATGTAGGAGTCATGTGTGCCGGTCATCTTGGTGATGAGGATGCTCGGCCCGGTATAGACCGCCTCGGTCTCCAGCATTGGGCCGTCGGCGGTGGTCAGCGTACGGTGACCACCGCCCATGCGCTGGACTGCGACCTGCCCACGGAATTCGTTTTCAAAGTACTTGGTGATCGAGCCATGCACCGGACCGAAATGCGCGACGTCGGTGATGTTGTCGACGATTTCCTGCGTATGGCAGTTGACGATGCCCAGATCGTCAAACGCAAGCGGTACCCAGGCGGCATCGGCGCATTCCGGAATCACCGGCACGCTGTAATCCGGCTCGCCGCCTTCAGGGTCGTGCCAGACGAACACCGCGCCCATGTGTTCTTCGACCACCCACGCGCGCACCTTGGCGGCCGGCGGAATCGGGCCGGTGGCGTAGGGAATGTGATTGCACTTGCCATCTGGCCCGAAGCGCCAGGCGTGGTAGGGGCAGCGGATGGAGTCGCCTTCGACCGGACCATCCTGAGCCACATAGGAGGTGCTGTTGCGCGCCAGATGTGTGCCCATGTGCGGGCAATAGGCGTCCAGCAGGATGACCTTGCCGCTCTGCTTGCCGCGATAAAGCGCAAATTCCTGGCCGAAGAACTTCACGCCCTGCGGCTTGTCGGTGACCTTGGCGCTTTCGGCGACCATGAACCAGCCGCGCGGGAAGGTGAATTCGCCGAGGCCGTATTCCTTGGAAGTTGCCATGCTGTTTACTCCGGCTGGTCCCGGGGTATGGCCGGGCGAGCGTGCAGTGTTTTTCCGCCGCAGGCGACACGCCCGCGATTGCTGACGCCAGTGTGGGAACAGGACGTATGCGATACATCATCCGTTTGAATGAAGTGTGCGTGCGGTGTGGCCCGTAGCGTGCGCTGCATCGCAAATACGCCTGCGGCCAACCCCTAGAGCGGGTCGGCTACGGCTGCACATGACTGGAAGGAGACGCCATGCGACGCTTGATCCGTTCGTGCCGAGTGCTGATGCTGCCGGGCCTGCTGTGTCTGGGATTGATCGCCTGTGGCTCCAGTGACAGCGCGATCAGCGAGGCTGGCGACGCGCCGCAACTGCGCCGCGACGGGCGTTGGCTGGTGGACCCGCAGGGGCGGGTGGTGCTGACGCACGGCGTCAACGTGGTCTGGAAGACCGCGCCGTTTGTGCCGCCGAACGCGCCTGACGGATTTCAGGCAAAGGACGCCGCGTGGCTGGCGGACAACGGCTTCAACTCAGCGCGTATTGGAACCTTGTGGGTAGGTGTTTCTCCTGATGCCCCGGGGGTGATCGATACCGGCTACCTGAAGCAGTGGGATCGCATCGTGCAATTGCTGGCGCGGCAGCGCATCTGGATGCTGTTCGACTTCCACCAGGACATGCTCAATCACGATTACCAGGGCGAGGGCGTACCGGACTGGGCGGTGGAGCCGATCAAGGGCTCATTCACTGAATTGCTCGGCGCTCCCGCGTTCGGCTTTCC
>JBFJKG010000279.1:0-3602 GCA_041635075.1 Solimonas sp. | reverse complement strand
GGTAGCGACACTGGGTAACGGAAGAACGGCGCTCATGGCAACTCCATGGAATGGTGGGGGAAGGGCGATCAGGCGCGCAGCTCGCGGCGCAGGATCTTGCCGACCGGAGACTTCGGCAGTTCGTCTACAAACTGCACATGCCGCGGTACCTTGTAGGCCGTCAGCTGTTCACGGCAGTGACGGAGCAGTTCTTCAGTCGTCAGCGTGGCGTCGGCGCGGACCACGTAAACCTTCACGGCTTCGCCTGAGCGCACATCCGCCACACCAATGCAGGCGGCTTCGAGCACCCCGGGGTGCTCTGCGCATACCGCTTCGATTTCGTTGGGGTAGACATTGAAGCCTGAGACCAGAACCATGTCTTTCTTGCGATCGACGATATAGAAGCGGCCGCGGTCATCCATGCGTGCCACGTCCCCGGTGCGGAAGTAGCCATCGGAGGTAAACGCTTCTGCGGTTGCGTCAGGCCGTTGCCAATAGCCCTGCATCACCTGCGGGCCGCGCGCGCACAGTTCACCCACTTCACCGATCGGCACTTCGCGGTTGTAGTCGTCGCGTACCGTCACTTCGGTCATTGGCAAGGGTAACCCTACCGATCCGGTGAACTCGGTGGCTGGGGAAGTATTCACGCACAGGCCCGGCGAAGTCTCCGACAGGCCGTAGCCCTCGACGATATGTACGCCGGTGCGTTCAAACCAACGGCGTGCAACCGCTGCTTGAATGGCAGATCCGCCACCCATGACCATTCTGAGGCTGCTGGTATCGATCTCGGCAAAGGCCGGCGTGTTGAGCAGGCCGTTGAACAGGGTGTTCACCCCGGTCATCGTGGTGATGCCGGAGCGGCCCATGACGGCTGCAAGGCCGGGCAGATCGCGAGGGTTGGCGATCAGCACGTTGCGCGAGCCAATCATGACGTTGAACAGCAGGTTAAACGTCAGCGCGAATATGTGGTACAGCGGCAGCGCGGTCAGTACGCATTCCCGGTTGCGTCTCAGCGTGGTGCCGAACCAGGCATCAAGCTGCAGCAGGTTGGCGACGATATTGCCGTGGGTCAGCGTCGCACCCTTGGAGGGGCCGGTGGTGCCGCCGGTGTATTGCAGAAATGCGACGGTGGATGCGCTGAGTATCGGCGCCTTGAAGCTGAGCTGGGCGCCGCGGGTCAGCGCCTGTGCAAAGCTGGGCTCGAGTGCGGCTGACGGTAGTTCTGAAAACGCCGAGGCGCCGGGGGCCGGGACCGCAATGATCCGCGTGACCCCGCAGCGCTCGAGCACCGGCTTCATTGCAGTGAGCAGGGGTGCGCTGATGATGATGGCGCGCGCAGCTGAGTCGCGCAGCTGATGTTCGAACTCACGCGGCGTGTACAGCGGGTTGATGTTGACTGCGACCAGGCCGGCACGCAGCAGTCCGAGTACCGCGATCGGATAGGCCAGGCCATTGGGCAGCATCAGCGCAACGCGATCGCCCACGTGCAGACCATGGACCTGGAGCAAGTGGGCGGCCAGATGATGCGCATGCTCGTCGAACTGACGAAAACTGAGCCGCTCGTCGCCTTCTTCGAAGGCCACGGCATCCGGCCAGCGCTTGATCGCTTGGCTCAGCGCATCGGGGATGCTGGCGTACTTGCGGAGGTCGATCTTCCTTGGCACGCCGTCCGGATATGAGCGGTGCCAGACATAATTCATGATCTACTCTCCTCGGCTGTCAGGGTGGGTCGAGGTGATCAGACCATTCGCCGGTCGTTATCGCGCCTATCCAAAGTTTGGATATTGGCGGTCGCCAGAAAAATGCGGACAGCCCTGGTGGGGCCAGGCTTGAGGCCGCGTCAGTGCCGGGTGTGGCTGGCGTCGAGCGCCTCCAGTTGCTCGATCCAGGCGCTGATCACGGTCGCGAGGAAGTCCGTGGGCACCGTCTCCAGCGGGTGCGCCTTGCCCGCGAAGGTGAACCCCTGTGCGCGGGGGATCAGATTGGCCAGGCGCAGCGATTCGGCCCAGGACACCACTTGATCGGCATGACCGGTCATGATCAGCGCCGGTACCGACAGGGCTCTGAGGTCCGCACCGGTCAGTGCCGGGTTTCGGCCCAGTTCGCGATACAAGTCCGCCAGCCCGGAGACCAGCGCGGTCCAGTCCTGGCCAGGGTGACGTCGGTCCATCAGCTCGGGCTGCCTGCTGCCCGGCGCACGGATACGCGCCAGGCTGCTCAGATGAGTGAAGTGGCCAACGGTCCGCTCGTCGAACACCCACTTGGCGGCGAGCGAACACACGGCGGCAATGCGATCGGGTGCGTGGCGTGCCAGGTACAGGGCGAGATAGCCGCCCATGCTGTGTCCGAACAGATAGGCGCGCTCGATGCCGGCCTGGTCCATCTGTGCGAGCACATCCTGAGCCAGTGCTTCGATGCTGAAGGCCGCGGGAATCTCGCGGCCACCGTGGCCGATGAGATCAAAGGCGTGCACCGGGCCCCATGGCCTCAGGGCTTCCAGCAATGGCCGCATCGCGGACGCGGCGCTGCGCGAGCCGTGCAGCAGGATCAGCGGCCGCTGCCGGCTCATGTCATCAGCACGACCTGCCTGACCGCCTCGCCGCGAGCGAGGCGATCAAAGCCAGCGTTGATGTCGTCGAGCTTGAGGGTGTGTGTCAGCAACCGGTCCACCGGTAGTCGGCCGGCGCGATACAGCGCCACGTAGCGTGGCAGATCCCGCGACGGGATTGCCGAGCCCATGTAGGAGCCCTTCACCGTACGCTCTTCAGCCACCAGACTGACCGCAGGAATGCTGAACATCTTCTGCGGATGGGGCAGGCCGACGGTGACGGTGGTGCCGCCGCGCCGCGTCGCCTGGTAGGCCTGTACCAGCACCTGCTCATGGCCAACGGTTTCTATCGCGTGATGGGCGCCGCCTTGGGTTGCTTCGCGGACTGCATTCACGGCATCGGCGCCGGCGAGCACTGTATGGGTAGCGCCCAACGACTTCGCCAGCTCAAGCTTGGCAGGTACGACATCGATAGCGACCACGGGGTTGGCGCCGGCGGCAACCGCACCCAGCAACGCTGCAAGGCCGACCCCGCCCAGGCCAAAGATCGCCACACTCTCGCCAGCGCGGACCTGCGCGGTGTTGATGACACTGCCGACTCCGGTCATGACCGCGCAACCAAACAGCGCCGCAATTTCGGGTGCGAGTGCTGGCGTTACGCGTACTGCCGAACGCGCCGAGACGACCGTCATCTCGGCAAATGCAGAGACTCCTAGGTGATGGTGCAGCCCGTTGCCCTTGTCATCCTGCCAGCGCCGCTGGCCTGACAGCAGACTGCCCGCAGTGTTGGCGGCCGCCCCAGGTTCACATAGCGCCGCGCGACCGCTGGCGCAGGGTGCGCAGTGGCCACAACTCGGTACGAAGGCAAAGACCACCTGATCGCCTGCGGCGAAGCCCGGCGTGTCGGGGCCGGTCTCGACCACCGTTCCGGCGGCCTCATGGCCCAGCACCATCGGCATCACGCGCGGCCGTGAGCCGTCAATCACGGACAGGTCCGAATGGCACAGGCCTGCTGCCTGCACGCGGATCAGCAATTCGCCCGGCCCCGGCGGCGCCAGCTCTACGGATTCGATCC
>JBFJKG010000278.1:0-3619 GCA_041635075.1 Solimonas sp. | reverse complement strand
GTTTGGCGAGTTTCGACTCGTGACCTACCAGGACACGATCGACAACACGATTCACCTGGCCATGGTCCGCGGCGCGATCAGTGGTACCACGCCGACGCTGGTGCGCGTGCACTTGCGCAACATGCTGCAAGACGTGCTCGGTGTGCAGCATGGGGATTTCGCCTGGCCGCTGCGCATGGCGATGAAGCGTATTGCCGACGAAGGCAGCGGTGTCGTGGTGGTGTTGCGCAAACCGGAACCGCCGCGCGAACTGGTGCAGCAGATTGTCTCGTTGAACCAGAGCGCGCCGGATGAGCCGCAGGTGCATGACCAGCGACCCATGCTGCGTACCTACGGTATCGGCGCGCAGATTCTGTTTGACCTTGGCGTGCGCAAGATGCGTGTGCTCTCGGCGCCGAAGCGCATGCAGGGCATCTCTGGCTTCGGCCTGGAAGTTGTCGAGTACGTTGCCCCAAAAGAATGAGCATCCAAAAGAAGAAGGTCACGGGCCGCAAGCCGCGGCAGCTGCCGGCCGACGCCAAGACCGGGTATGCGGCACCCGACGCGCCGCATGCTGGCGAGTTCGCCAAGCTGCGCGTCGCGCTGCTGGCGACGCGCTGGAACGTGGACCTGGTTGATGCCCTGCTGCGTGGGGCCCGCGAGTGCCTGCGTGATTGGGGCGTGTCGGAAGCACGCATCGCCGAGTTTCGCGCCCCGGGTGCCTATGAACTGCCGCTGGCCAGCCTCAAGCTGCTGCGTGACGGCGGGTTTGATGGCGTAGTCACGCTCGGTGCCGTCATACGCGGGGATACGCCGCATTTTGATTTTGTCGCCGGCGAATGCGCGCGTGGCCTGATGGACGTGCAACTGCAGACCCGCAAGCCGGTTGGGTTCGGGGTGCTGACCGTCAACACCGTGCAGCAAGCCGTCGAGCGCGCAGGCCCGGGCCCTGGCAACAAGGGCTATGAAGCCGCCGCCGCCATGCTCGAAATGATTCGTCTGGAACGCAAGCTGAAATGAGCGATAGCCCCGAAGTACCGCATACCCCGCCGCAGGGCCGCCGCGGCTTGGCGCGTCGCCTGACGATGCAGGCCCTGTATCAATGGCTGGTCAATGAAAGTTCGCCGGAAGGCTTGCTGCGCCAGTTTCGCGAACAGGAGGAAGGCCTGGGCCGGGCCGACCCGGCGTACTTCGAGGAACTGCTGCGCGGCTGTGTCGACAATGCCGGAGAGCTGACCATTGCGCTTACGCCGCATCTGGATCGACCTTTAAGGCAGTTGGACCCGGTTGAGCACGCGGTGTTGCTACTGGGTGCGTATGAGCTGCAGTTTCGCCCCGATGTACCGTGGAAGGTCGTGGTCAACGAGTCGGTCAATCTCGCCAAGCTGTTCGGTGCCGAGGACGGCTACAAGTTCATCAACGGCGTGCTCGACAAGATGGCCCATGCCACGCGCCTGACTGAGATCAAGGCGGGGCGCTGAGCGCTCATGGATGAGTTTGATCTCATCCGGCGCTACTTCGCGGCACTGACGCCAGCCCGCGCCGACGTGCCGCTGGGCATTGGCGACGACGCGGCGCTGCTCAGCCCGCTGGCGGGGCATGAGATCGCAGTGTCCACCGACACCTTGATTGCCGGCCGCCATTTTCCCCTGGACACCACTGCCGCTGACGTAGGATGGAAGGCGCTGGCGGTCAATCTCTCCGATCTGGCTGCCATGGGCGCCGAACCCTGGGCGTTCACGCTGGCCTTGACGCTGCCCGAGGCCGACCCGCGCTGGCTCAAGGGCTTTGCTGCTGGCCTCGGCGCGTTGGCACGTGCCGCGGATATCGCGCTGATCGGAGGCGATACCACGCGCGGCGCGTTGAGCATTACGGTCACCGTACTGGGTCGGGTGCCGCAGGGCCAGGCCCTGCGCCGCGCCGGGGCCGTTCCCGGTGATCTGTTGTGTGTGACCGGCACCCTGGGTGACGCGGCACTGGCGCTGCGCTACCTGCAAGCGGCCGCAGTGCCGCCGCCGGCCTTGCGCGCCCGACTGGACCGACCGACGCCGCGCTGGGCCGCGGGCTGCGCATTGCGCGGCCTGGCCCATGCCGCGATCGATGTCTCCGATGGCTTGCGCGGCGATCTGCAGCATCTGCTGCAAGCCAGCGCCGTCGGCGCCGATCTGCAGCTCGACCAGCTGCCGGCGTCGCCCGAATTTCTCGCGCATCTGCGGCCGGAGGATGATCGCGTCGAACTGCAGGTCTGCGGCGGTGATGACTACGAGCTGTGCCTGAGCCTGCCGCCCGCGCACTGGGCGCAGGCTGTTGCTGCCTGCGCGCCGCTGCCGTTGACCCTGATCGGGCGTGTCACCGAGGCGTCCGGGCTGCGCCTGCGCTCGTCCACGGGGGCTATCATGACCCGCGAATCCTCTGCCTACCGCCACTTCCAATGACTACGACCGCGCCCATCCCCAAGCCCCCGCGTGAACTGGTACTGGGCACGCCCGAGCATTTGCTGGCCTTTGGATTCGGCGCGGGTTTGTCGCCGAAAGCGCCCGGTACCGTAGGCACCTTGGTGGGCCTGCCGCTATTTGCCTTGCTGTGTTCGCTGCAGTGGCCGGCCTATCTGGCGGCTACGCTGCTGCTGTTTGTCGCGGGGTGCTGGATCTGCGGCGAAAGCGCGCGCCTGCTGGGTGTACATGATCACGGCGGCATTGTTTTTGACGAGATCGTCGGCTTTCTGCTGGCCGCGGCCCCCTTGGTGGTGTGGCGGCCAACGACGGGCATCGTCTGGGGTCTTGGCTTGCTGGCCGCGTTCCTGCTGTTCCGTGTGTTCGATATCTGGAAGCCGTGGCCGATCCGCTGGCTGGACCGGCATGTGCATGGCGGGCTCGGCATCATGCTCGACGACGTACTTGCTGCCGTCTTCGCGGCAGTCCCGCTGGCTGCGGCGCTGCGCTATTGGCCGGCTGGCGCTGCGTAATCGACATTCTTCTTGTAATCACGCTTGCCTGCACACATTCTCGGCAGCGCTTGTATCGCGGCGTGAAGCTGCGACCAAACTGATTACTCAAGAGAGGGCATCCCGATGAAGACCGTGCGCATAGGCGGCGCTTCCGCGTTCTGGGGCGATACCAACACCGCGGCCGCGCAATTGGTAGAGAAAGGCCGGATCGACTATCTGGTCTTTGACTATCTGGCCGAGATCACGATGTCGATACTCGCGGCAAAACGCATGCGCAACGTCAATGACGGCTATGCGACGGATTTTGTCGAGCACGTCATGGCCGGCCTGCTGCCGCAGCTCAAGGCTGGCAAGATCAAGGTGGTGGCCAACGCCGGTGGCGTGAATCCGCTGGCCTGCAAGCAGGAACTGGAGGCGCTGGCGGCCAAGCTTGAGATTCCACTGAAGGTGGCCGTGGTGCTGGGCGATGACCTGCTGCCGCGCAAGAAGGCATTTGCCGACTGCGTGGAGATCGACAGCGGCGCGGCGCACCCGCCGATGTTTGTTTCGATGAATGCCTATCTGGGTGCGGTGCCGATTGCCCGCGCACTGGATGCCGGCGCTGAGGTCGTAATTACCGGGCGCTGCGTGGACTCGGCCGTGGTGCTGGGGCCCTTGATGCATGAATTTGGCTGGGCCGAAGACGACTACGAC
>JBFJKG010000277.1:0-3656 GCA_041635075.1 Solimonas sp. | reverse complement strand
GGGCGGCTCAACCGCGGCGGATCAGCCGCGGGTGCGCGTAGAGCGTGAGGCCATGCCCGGCCTGTGGCAGGCCTTTGCCGAACAAAGCGGCGAAGTGCCTGTGAGGGTGAGCTTCCCTCAAGGCGTGGCGGGTGTGTTGACCACCTATGCCGGGCAGCAGGAATGGATCTGGACCGCGAGCTTCGAGGCTTACACCGCGTTCCCGGCGCGCCTCGGCAGTACGCCGCTGGGCCGTTATCGCTTCTGTGTCGAAGGCACGGCGCGCCAGGGCTATGCGGATGTGCCCTATGCGTTCTGCTCTGAGCCGTTTGCGGTCACGCCGTGGGCCGGCATTGCAGTGGCAACACCGCAGGTCAGCAACGCAGAGATTCGCTTTGCGGTACCGGAGATCAACTATCCGCGCAGCTATGCAGACGGCTTTCCGTTCATCGCAGACAACGACGACCCACGCCTGTGCGAGGCCTGCAGCTTCCGGCCGTGGGCGCGCGTGGGGCGGCTGACATCGGCACAGTTGGACATAACGAGATCAAGTGGGGAGGGGGAAACCCTGGCAGCGTCTTGCGACGCCCAGGGGCTATGCCGCGTCGCTGCGACGCTGGCTACAGGGGATCGCGCCACGGTCCAGGTGTTTGACCAGGATGGCAATACCGGGACCGCCGTGGTGCGTTGAGGGAAGGCAGGCCTGCGGCAAGCGTCGGGGGGCGCTTGTCGCAGGTTCTGTTTCTTTTCGGGGAATTCAATGACTGAGCAATTCGCTTGAACATGCATAAAGCGGGGTTGCTCGCCTGCGGGCTGATACTGACGGCCTGCGGTAGCAGCGTGCCGCCGGACTCCACCGGCGCGCCGCCGTCTGCCGCCGGCAGCCTGCGAGCCGGCGTTGCCAAGGGCCTGCTGCGGGTGCCGGTGGGTACGCCGCTGGGTGGTTATCTGCGGCCGCCCGTAGGGGGCGAGTATCTGGAGAGCCTGGAGCAATTTGCCGAGGGGGACGTCGCGCCGTTCTTTGGCGAGTTTCTCAATTTCCTGCCGGCGCAGGCCGACGACGGCACGCCGCTGCTGTTGATCCCGGAAGAACTGCGCACGCTGCACTCGCCCTACGCAACGTTGTCACCGCCTTCGCGCGGCTACTACGATTCATTGACGGTCAAGGCCGTGGCGCTGGAGAACCGCGGCCAGTGGCTGGTGCTGGTGAAGACCGATCTGATCGCGATGCTGGATGAGCTGGTTCAGGGTGTTGCTGATGAAGTGCAGAAGCGTAGTGGTATTGATCTGCACGACCGTCTGGTGATGTCGGCGACGCATACGCATGATGGCCCCGGCGCGGTCGCCAATCACTCGGTGCGCTACTTCTGGCTGGCCACCGACCTCTATCAGGCCGAGATATTCGAGCGTCTGGTGATGGATATCGCCGACGTGGTGGAGCGCGCAGTGCAGGTCGACAACCTGGTGCCGGCGCGGTTTGGTTATGCCTTCGGAGCGGAGGCCTACAGCAATCCGGTCGAAGGCGACAAGCACCTGAACTCGTTCCGGCGCGACCGTCTGCCAAGCTACGACCTCGACGCCAACAACGCCTTGCGTGAACGCATCGGCGTGATGCGCATTGATCAGGCCAATGGCCAGCCGCTGGCGCTGATCATGAACTATGCCGCGCACGGCATCGCATTTGATGTGGAGAATCAGTACTTCTCCGGCGACGTGCTGTCCGGAGCCGAGCGCGCCGTCGAGCAGAGCTTCGAGAGCCCGGTGATGGCCATGCTGATCCAGGCGGCCACCGGTGATGTCAGCCCGCGTGCGGATGGCCGCCCCGCGCTGCAGCGCGTCGAGCGTTTCGGCGCGTTGCTGGCGCCACAGGTGCGTGCAATCTACGACGGCATCGAACGCTTCAATGCGTCGCCTGAACTGGCGATGGTGTCGCAGCGCGTGGTGCTGAATCGTGAAGCGCTGGGTTATGTCGCAGAGGAGTACCCCTACCCGTGGGGTGCGGCGCAGTGCAATGCCCTGCCCATCGCGCTGTGTCTGCCCGCGCCGCCGCCGGACCCGCTGGATCTGGCCGATAACGGCGTCGGCGAGAACGGCGCGTTCGTGCCGCAGGACACCCGCGTGTCGGTGGCGCGCATCGGCACTGCGCGCTTGCTGATCCAGCCGGGCGAGCCGCTCACCGAATACGGCGTGCGCTTGCTGGCGCGTGCGCGCGAGGCCGGCCACGCGCCGGAGGACACCTTCATCTGGGGGTACTCGCAGGATCATGTCGGCTACATCCTGGCGCCGGAACAGGACGACTGGGCCATGGGCGGCACCGAAGGCACGACCACGTTCTGGGGGTGGAAGCAGGGCGCGCGCCTGCTCGATGCAACGAGCGCGCTGCTGCGCGGCCTTGATGGGCCGGACCAACCGCCGGCCGACGAGTTTGCCGTCAACTACACCTACGGTCTGATCCCCGGTGTGCCGGCTCCAGTGACGCCGAGTCTCAATGCGGGGATGGCGGTACTCGAACCCACCGACATCGAGCGCTTTGAAGTCACGCGATTTGCCTGGGAGGGCGGCGATCCGGTCGTCGATCTGCCGCAGACCACGCTGCTGCGCTGTGCCAGCGACGGCGAGGATTGCGTGCCCGCGCGCCGCCGCAATGGCGAGATCATCGACAGCTACTTTGAGATGCACCTCGGCTATCGCTTGGCCAATCTCCAGCATCTCTGGCAGGTCGAGTTCGAAGCGCCGCTGGATTGGCCGGCGGGAACCTACCGTTTTGAAGTCAAGGGCCATGCACAGCAGCTCGCGCTTGCTGAGTACAGCGTGCGTTCGCGCGCGTTCACGGTAGCGCCGTCACCTACGCTGCAGTTGTCCGCACCGCAGCGCGTGGGCGACAGGGTTGAAGTGACCCTGGCTTACGCTGCGCGGCCCGACAACTATCGGTTGATCGACGCGCAGGTCCGGGCCGATGTCGCGGCGCCGGTCAGAAGTGGGCGTGTACGCTTCAGCCTCAACGGCAACAGCGTGACGGCTGAACGCCCGCGACTAGAAGTGCGCGACGAGCAACTGGTCGCGGTGTACAGCGCGGCGCTGGGTGGCGATGTCGATGTGCTCAGCGTCAGCGGTGAAGACCTCTACGGCAATCGTACGCCGGACCCATGACGCCGACGCCGCACGCTCAGAAATGGAATCTCGCTGCGGGCGGCTGCGTCCGCCGCGCCGCGGCGCTGGCTTTGCTGACCCTGACAGCGGCCTGCGCGCCGCGCTCCGATTCCGTGGCGCCGATAGCGCCTGAGCCAGAGGCGCCACAAACGGCCTTTGCCGATGCGCCACCGCCCCCGGCCTCCGAAAGCCTGACCCAGTATGTCGATCCCTTCATTGGCAGCTTTCCGCCGGGCTTCGTGAACCCCGGCCCGTTTGCACCGTTCGGCATGGTGCAGCCGGGGCCGGATACCGAGGGTCCGCTGAACTACGGCGGCTACTCGGTGCAGAACCTGCTGATCTCCGGCTTTTCGCAGATACACATGTCGGCCGGTGCCGCCAAGGGTGGGCAGTTTCCGCTGCTGCCGTTTACCGGCGAGCTGACGCCGGGTGATCTGAGTCAGATCGGTTGGCCCAATCCGGTGCCGGCGTATGCCTCGCCGTTCGTGCCGGCAACCCAGACCGCCGAGGTGGGCTACTACCGCGCG
>JBFJKG010000276.1:0-3688 GCA_041635075.1 Solimonas sp. | reverse complement strand
TAGCCCTGCAGCACGGTGATGCCCAGCTTCTCGAACCAGTTCATCAGCGGAATCGGCATCGGCGCGGCGCCAGCAAACAGGTAGCGTGCGTTCTGCAGGCCAACGCCGGTCTTGATCTTCTTCTTGATGTACGACGACAGCAGCGGAATCTTCAGCAGACGATCGAGCTTGGCCTGCGGCATCTTCTTGAGTACGCCGGTCTGGATGCGGCCATAGACCAGCGGCACGCCGAAGAAGCGGGTCGGTGCCACTTGCTTCAGCTGCTCGGCCAGCTTCTCGAGGTTTTCAAGGAAGAACACCTCGGCGCCAAAGTAGATCGACGCCAGCTCCACCGCGCCACGCTCAAAGGCATGCGCCAGCGGCAGGTACGAGAAGAAGCGCTCATGGCCCTGGGCCGGCATCGCCTTCACCAGGCCGTTGGCGGCGAACATCATGTTCTCGCCGGTAATCATCACGCCCTTGGGGTTGCCGGTGGTGCCGGAGGTGTAGATCAGCGTGACCAGGCTTTTCGGGTCCGGGGCCTGATAGCCGGCAAAGGGCTCGGATGCGCGAACCAGATCGTCCCAGTTCTTGTCGCAGGCCGGCACGTCCGGGTAGGGCATGGCGATGGTGATGACGCCCTTGGGCAGGGTGGCCATGAACTCCTGCGGGTCCGGCATCGGGCCCACAAACACGGCCTTGGTCTCGGAATGCTCAAAGATGAACTTGACCGCGTCGCAGGCCTGCTTGGGATACAGACCAACGCTGATGTAGCCGGCCATGGAGATGGCCATGTCGGCCAGGAACCAATGCGCCGTGTTGCGGCCTGAGATGGCAATACGGGCCCCCGGTGGCAGGCCGAGGTTGCGTAGCGCGGTGGCCATGGACCGGACCTGCGCCTCACATTCTGCCCAGGTGTACTTGGTCCAAACGTCGTTGATGGGCTGATTCAGCCAGACCTGATTGGGCCGCTCCTTGGCCCACTGCAGCAACGTTTCGACCGGATTTTTCAAAGACATAATGCCCCCATTCGAGCTTGTAATCGGTTTATGGCCTGCCCGCGCCTCCCCAAGGACACGTACAGCGCCGTTGTGCACCGCGCTGTGCCAGGCTTTAGATCTGCGTGTGGCCGGCGAGCCGCCGACGCCGCAGTCTGCGGAAACATTATAGGGGAATCGCGGCGCCCGCCCGCAGCGTGGACAGCGCCACGGGCTGGCGTTGACAATCGGCCGCAGACATAAGGGGAGAGCGTATGAACAAGCTGCTGTGGATACTGGTTCTGGTGGCAGGATTGGCCGCCTATCTGCTGTTCTGGCCAGTGCCGATCGAGCCGGTGGCCTGGAACCCGCCCACACCGCCGCCCGCCAGCGCCTACCCCTACAACGAGCAGCTCAAGGGCATCGAGCGCCTGGCAGAGGGCGTGGGTCATGGCCCCGAGGGCGTGCTTATTGACGCACAGGGCCGCATTTACGCCGGTTTTGATGATGGCCGCGTGATGCGCTTTGCCCCTGGCGACAACGCGGGTGAACTGCTGGCGAATACCGGTGGCAGGCCGCTGGGTATGGGTTTTGGCCCCAAAGGCGAGCTGCTGGCAGCCGATGCGGTCAAGGGCCTGGTGCAGATTCATGCCGATGGCCGCGTGCAGGTGCTATCCACCACCGCGGACGGCGTGCCGTTCAAGTTCGTGGATGATGTGGATGCCTATCCGGGCGAGCCCTACGTGTATTTCTCAGATGCCTCCTCCCGCTTTGGCGTGCATGAGGTGATGCCAGATTTCCTTGAGCATGGCGATACCGGCCGCATCCTGCGTTACAACATGGACACCGGCGAGACCACGGTGCTGATGCGCGGCCTGCACTTTGCCAACGGCGTGGCTGTGGGCCCCAACGCCGAGTACCTGCTGGTCAATGAAACGGCCGAGTACCGCGTCTGGCGCCATTGGCTCAAAGGCGACAAGGCTGGCACCTCGGAAGTGCTGATCGAGAACCTGCCCGGCTTCCCCGACAACGTCAGCTTCAATGGCCGTGACCGCATCTGGGTGGCTCTCTATGCACCGCGCACCGCCGATCTGGACGCCCTTGGCCCCAAGCCGATGCTGCGCAAGATCGTTGCTCGCCTGCCGGCCTTTGTGCAGCCCGCGCCGGTGATGCACGGCTGGGTGCTGGGTCTGGATCTGGACGGCAAGGTTGTCACCAATCTGCAGTACAAGGGCGAGGGCGCCTACGCGCCGATCACCAGCGCTGAAGAGCAGGGTGACTACCTGTACTTCGGCAGTCTCAGTGATACCGCCATTGGCCGCATGCCGCTCAGTGCCATCCAGTAACCGCGCATAGGCACGCCGACTGCGATGAGCGCCCAGACCTACGACTGCATCATTGTCGGCGCCGGCCACAACGGGTTGGTGTGCGCAGGCTATCTGGCGCGCGCGGGCCGCAAAGTGCTGGTTCTGGAGCGGCGCAGCATCGTCGGCGGTGCGGCCGTCAGTGAAGAGATTGCGCCGGGGTATCGCGCGTCTACCGCGTCGTACCTGATCTCATTGCTGTTGCCGCAGGTAGAGCAGGAGCTGCGCCTCAAGGACTACGGCTACACCGTTCTGGCGCGCAATCCTTCTTCGTACACACCGCTGCCGGATGGGCGCTCGCTGCTGATGGGGCCAGACGCCGCGCTGAATCATCGCGAGATCGCCAAGTTCTCGGCACGCGATGCCGAGGCCTATCCGCGCTATGAAGCCTGGCTGACGCGCGTGGCCGAGGCCCTGGAGCCGGCACTGGAAGACATCCCGCCGGACCTGTTGCCGCTGCCGCCCAGTTGGCGGCGGCGCGGCCTGCGGGACCGCATTGCCAATCTGCGGCGCGCGCTGAGCTTTCACGGCAGCTTGAAGAAACTGGGCGCCGACCTGCCTGCCGCACTGGAACTGCTCACCGGCCCCGCACGCCCGATTCTGGATCGCTGGTTTGAATCGGATGTACTGAAGACCACGCTGGCCACCGACGCCATTATCGGCGCCATGGCGCCACCCTCAGCGCCCGGCACCGGTTACGTGCTGCTGCATCACGTGATGGGCACCGCTGGCGGCGCACGTGGAGTGTGGGGTTATGTACAAGGCGGCATGGGCGCGCTGAGCGATGCCCTGCGTCGTTCTGCTGAAGCCGCTGGCGTTGAAGTACGCACCGACGCTGAGATCGCCCAGATCGACGTGCGTGATGGCCGCGCCGTGGGCGTGCGTCTGAAATCCGGAGAAGTGTTCGCGGCACGCAAGGTGGCCTCCAACGCAACACCGGAAGTCACCTTCAGCCAGTTGCTGGATGCCGCCGTGCTACCCGCCGAGTTTCGTGAGGCCGTGGCGCGCATCGACTATTCCAGCGCGGTGATGAAGATCAACCTCGCGGTCTCCGAGCTGCCGAACTTTCTGTGCAACCCCGGCACCGAGGCCGGGCCACAGCATCGCGGCACCATCCACATCAGCCCCACGCTGGAATATCTGGAAGCTGCCTACGAAGACGCACGCCGTGGCCAGCCTTCACGCGAGCCGGTGATCGAGCTGACCATCCCCACATCGGTAGACACCACACTGGCGCCGGCCGGCTATCACATCGTGCAGATGTTCGTGCAGTACGCGCCGTACAAGTTGCAGGGCGCGCACTGGGATGACATCAAGGACGCATTCGCGGACCGCTGCATCGCCGCCGTCAATCAATACGCCCCCAAC
>JBFJKG010000275.1:0-3690 GCA_041635075.1 Solimonas sp. | reverse complement strand
GGTTGGCAGGCACAGCGCGAGCGCAGCACCCCGTTCATGCTGGCGCTGCTGATCCGTCTGGCTCGGCTGATTGGCAGAGCGCCGGTACGGCTGTTGCTGTACCCGATCGTCGCCTACTTCATGCTGACCGGCGGCGCGGCGCGCGCGGCCTCGCGCGGCTATCTGCGGCGTGTCCTGGGACGGGCGCCGGGCATTGGTGACGTCGCGCGCCACTTCTACTGCTTTGCCGCGTGCGCGCTGGATCGCGTGTTCTTCCTGGGCGAGGGCCGGCGGCCGGCGGTGGAGGTGCGAGGCGCGGAACGCGCCCGTGAACTGGCCCGCAATGGCCGGGGTTGTGTGCTCCTGGTGGCACACCTCGGCAGCTTCGAGGCTTTGCGCATCAACGGCACCCGCGAGCACCAGGTGCCGGTGCGCATCCTGATGGATCGCCAGCACAATCCGATGATCACGCGCATGATGGACGCGTTGAATCCGGAACTTGCCGGCGGCGTGATAGACGCCGCGCAAGGCGGACCGGCGCTGGTGTTGGAGCTCAAGCAGGCACTCGCCTCCGGTCATGTGGTGGGCATCATGGCGGATCGTCCTCGTGCTGGAGAGCAAACGGCTACGGTCGACTTTCTGGGTGGGCGAATCGAGCTGCCGGTCGGACCGTGGATACTGGCAGGCACCCTGGGAGTGCCGGTATTGCTGGGGTTCGGGCTTTATCGCGGCCGTCATTACGAATGTCACTACGAAATCTTTTCCGAGCGCCTGGAGTTGCCGCGCGCCACCCGCCCGTCTGCATTGCATGGTTATGCGCAGGACTACGCACGGCGCCTGGAGCACTACGTCCGGATCGCGCCGTACAACTGGTTCAATTTCTATGACTACTGGACCGATGACACCCCTGCAGGTTAGTCACTACACCGCGACCTCGGCGCTGGGGGCGGGACTGGCTTCACACTGGGATGCCTTGCGCAGCGAGCGTACCGGCCTGCGGGCGCAGCCGTATGAGGATTGCACGCTGGCCTGCTGGATCGGTGAGGTTCAGGGCCTGGATCAGCCGTTGCAGGGCACAGCTGCGGCGTGGGACTGCCGCAACCATCGGCTGGCGCGCCTGGCGCTGCATCAGGATGACTTCATCGGCCGGGTGGCGGCGCTGCGCGAACGCTACGGTGCAGCACGTGTCGGCGTGTTCATCGGCACCAGCACCTCTGGCGTCCGTCACACCGAGCGCGCCTACGCAGAGCGCGCGGGCAGCGGCACCTTGCCCGCCGAGTTCGATTACCGGCGCACGCACAATGTCTATGCGATTGCTGACTTCGTGCGCAACGAACTGCAGCTGTCCGGAATAGCCAGCGCGGTATCGACCGCCTGCTCGTCCAGCGCCAAGGTGTTCGCCTCCGCAACCCGTGCCCTCCGCGCCGGACACTGCGACGCTGCGGTGGTTGGCGGCGTTGACAGCCTGTGCCTGACCACACTGCATGGCTTCCACTCCCTGCAGCTGGTTTCAGCCGACATCTGCCGCCCCGCCGACATCAGGCGCAACGGCATTTCGATTGGTGAGGCCGCTGGGTTTGCCATTCTGGAACCGGATCGCGGCGAGGGGCCCTTGCTCCTCGGCTATGGGGAAAGCAGCGATGCGCACCACATGTCAGCCCCCGACCCCGAGGGTCGCGGCGCCACCGCCGCCATGCAGGCCGCGCTGCAGCGGGCTGGGCTCAGACCCGATCAGATTGACTACATCAACCTGCACGGCACCGGCACGCAGGCCAATGATCAGGCCGAGGACCGCGGCGTTTGTGCGTTGTTTGGCAACCAGACACCCTGCAGTTCCACCAAGGGCTGGACTGGCCACACGCTCGGCGCAGCCGCGATTCTTGAAGCCGTGATCTCGCTGCTGTGCCTGCAGCATGGCTGGCTGCCGCGCAGTCTCACCACAACGGAACGCGATCCCGCTCTGGGTGCGGCAATACTGCTGCAGTCGCGATCGCAGCCCGTGCGGCACGTGCTCAGCAACTCCTTTGGCTTTGGCGGCAGCAATTGCAGCCTGTTGTTCGGGCCAGGCCGATGAAGCCACTGTTCGTCGAGGCGCTCGGTTTGGCCGCAAACGGTCTGCCTGACTGGGCATCTGGGACTGCGGTGCTGCGTGGTGAGGCGCCCTACGCCTACGCGGACCTTCCCGCCCATGCGCCGGCCCTGCTGCCAGCGAATGAACGACGCCGCGCAACCGCAACCGTGCGCCTGGCATTCCAGGCGGCAGAAGATGCCATTGCCGGATCGCGTTTCGCTGCTCATCAACTGGCCACCGTGTTCTCCTCGTCGGAGGCGGACACGCCGGTGATGCACCGCATCTGCAGCGCGCTGGCAACACCGCAGCGCCTGGTGTCGCCTACCGACTTTCACAATTCGGTGCACAACGCCGCAGCCGGCTACTGGAGCATTGCCGCCGAATGCCGCGCACCGTCAATCAGCCTGTCGGCCTGGGACAGCGGCTTTGCTGCCGGCCTGCTGGAAGCCGCAGCACTGGCCGAAGTCGACGGCCACGACGTGCTGCTGGTGGCCTACGACATTCCGGCACCGGAACCGCTGCACGAGAAGCGCCCGTTGAGCTGCGCGTTCGGCATCGCGATGGTGTTGACCACGACCCCCGGCCTCGGCCATCGCATCGACCTGCAACTGCTGGACACCAAGGACTCCGAGTCGCGCATGCAGGACCCGGCCCTGGAAGCCTTGCGTGTTGGCAATCCGGCCGCCAGAGCGCTGCCGCTGCTGCAGCTGCTGGCACAGCAACGCGCGGGCATCGTGACCCTGCCCGGAACCGGACACAGTCTGCTGCGACTATCGGTGACGCCGGCATGATCAGCCGCGACACGCTGGCCGCTTTGATTCCCCACGCCGGCAGCATGTGCCTGCTCGATCAGGTCGAGTCCTGGGACACGCAACAGATCCGCTGCCTCAGCAACAGCCACCGCAACCCGGCGCACCCCTTGCGCTGCGAAGGTCGTCTCGCCGCCCTGCATCTGATCGAATACGGTGCGCAGGCAATGGCCGTGCACGGTGGCCTGCTGGCGCAGCAGGCGGGTGGCCGCGCCACGCCCGGTATGCTGGCCGCGATACGCAACCTCAAGCTTTCAGTTGACGAACTGCAGGATGTGCAAGGCCCCTTGTGCATCACCGCCAGCAAACGCCTGGCAAATGCCAGCGGCTGGCTGTACGACTTCGAAGTGCATGCTGGATCGACATTGCTGGCCAGCGGTCGGCTATCGGTCGTCACCGCGACCACCGATCCCGCGCCCGGCTCTGAGTAGAATCTGCGGCCCCAGCCCCATACCGGAAACAGCTCGTGCACACCCAGCCCTCGCAGCCTCTATCTGTTCCGCATGTACCGGAGTCGCGTTTCGGCGTGTGGTTTCTGGGGACCGCTACCTGGACCCGGCATGTCCTCACGCGCGCAGTGAATGATCTCGAGCGGCTGATTCCGGCGCGCCGGACCCGCTATCCGGTCATCGTCGATGTCGGCTGCGGCTGGGGCCAGTCATTTGCGCTGCTGAATGCGCGGTTTGCCCCTGAGCGGCTGATCGGCGTCGATGTCGACCCGGAAATGCTGCGCATCTCCGCTGAAACGGCGAGGTCGGCCGGCCTCAGCATCGAGCTGATACACGGCAGCAGCTCGCGCCTGCCCCTGCCGGACGCAAGCGCCGACATGCT
>JBFJKG010000274.1:0-3712 GCA_041635075.1 Solimonas sp. | reverse complement strand
GTCTGCCGCAGATTGAAGGGGGAGCCGATGGCCACAACGAAGTCACCGACCTGCATGGCGTCGGAGTCTCCCAGCGGCAATGCCTCCAGTTTGCCGGCATCGATCTGCAGCACGGCGATGTCGGTTTCGGCATCGCCGCCGATCAGCTTGGCGTCGAACTCGCGATCATCACTAAGGCGGACCTTGATTTCCTTGGCCTGCTGAACGACATGGTTGTTGGTGATGACATAACCCTTGGCGGCATCGACGATGACGCCCGAACCAACGGATTGGAACTCGCGCTCCTGCGGCCGATCAGGGACGCCGAAGAAGCGGCGGAACATCGGGTCATCCATCAGCGGGCCAAGCGGGCTCTGTACTTGCACTTCACCCGTGACCGAAACGTTGACGACGCCCGGCATGACCTTCTTCAGCATCGGCGCCAGTGACGGCACGCCTTGCTGTAGCGGAACGCCTACCGGGATGTCGGCGTGTGCCGGTCCCGGGTTGCTGGAGAGCATGAACGCTGCGCCCAGCAGCGAAGCCGAAACGGCCAAGGGAGCAAAGATCTTGATTGCGAATTCTTTTGACATCGTTGGCATTCTCATCAGGCTGCGGATGGGCAGCGCGGTTATGACAGTACTTTTCGGTCAGAGGTTCAGCGCTGCAGACGAATATCCGGATTCAGGCTGTAGAGGCCGGTTATCGCAGCACGCGCCAGTACATGACCTTCCAGGCGCTGTCGAAGTTCGGCAATCGTAAAGCCCGCTTTCAATCCGAGGCTTTGAAGATCGGTAGCCAGAATCTCGAAGCGATACCGATGCACGCGCGCATCGTTCCACGGCGGACAAGGGCCGTCGTAGCCCAGGTATTGGCCCTCCATCGCGGCATCACCCTTGAACCACCCGGTGTAGTCGTTCAGGCCCTGTATGGCCTTGGCTGGCCCAGCGGGTTCACGCTTGCCGTGAGCCACCACGCCCTGTGAGCATGCGCCTTCCGCCAGCGAGCGCAGCTCGGGTGGAATGTCGGCCATCAGCCAATGCACGAACTCGGCGCGCGGAAGGTCGGCTGCCACCATGCGGCCGTCCCGGTTGACGTCGTCGGCGCGGGTCGGGGCATCGCTGTCGATGCAGGTCAGGACCAGGCTGCGCGCAGCCATCGGTACTGCGTTCCAGCTGAGTTGCGGGCTCAAATTCTCTGCAAGCCGGATATGACCGCTGGGACTCTTGCGGGCGAAGGCGCATCGGCCGGGCATGCGTTGACCATCACGGAAGCTGCGACTGCTGAGTTTCATGATCTCTCCGGTGGGGTGGGCGTTCTATGACCAGCGGCGATTGATTGCGGACTCGATACCACGGCGTAGCTCTTCGCCGACCTGTGCCATTCCGCGCGAAAGGCGTTCGGCCAGACGCTGCCGCCGCTTGTAGCGAACCGCATACGCATCCGTTTCCGCGATACGCTGCAACAGATAGTCGTCGCTGGTCTGTAGCGCGTCGACGAGCTTCAGTTCCAGCGCTTGCGTTCCAAACCAGTGCTCGCCAGTGGCCACACGTTCGAGATCAAGCTGTGGACGGTAGCGCGCGACAAAGGTTTTGAAGAGCTGGTGGGTCTGTTCCAGGTCTTCGCGGAATTTGGCCCGGCCGGCATCGGTGTTCTCGCCAAACAGGGTCAGCGTGCGCTTGTACTCGCCCGCAGTGTGCAGCTCCAGGTCAACGTCGTGGCGTTTGAGCAAACGACTGAAATTGGGAATCTGCGCGACCACGCCGATGGACCCGAGGATTGCAAACGGCGCGGCGACAATACGGTCCGCGACGCAGGCCATCATGTAGCCGCCGCTGGCTGCAACCTTGTCTACGGCAACTGTCAGCTTCACGCCGTGCTCGCGGATCCGGACCAGTTGCGAGGCCGCAAGTCCGTAGCCATGGACGAGCCCGCCCTCGCTTTCCAGTCGCAGCAACACCTCGTCGTCCTTGCCGGCGACTTGCAGGACGGCGCTGATCTCTTCGCGCAGGGCCTCTACGGGACTGGCCTGCAAGTCGCCGCGAAAGCCAAGCACGAACAGCCGTGGTTTGCGCACCCGGTCCTTGCGCTGCTGCGCCTTGTGCTCGGTCTTGCGCTGTTTTTCCAGTTGCTTGATTTCAGACGGGTCCAGCAGTTCGCTGCGCAGCGCATCCGCCAGTTTTCGGAAGCGCTGGTTGAGATTGCGTACTTCGATGGAATCGTCCGGCTGTTGCGCCTTCGCGCCGCGCAACAGCATGAAGAAGCCAGCCGCTACCGCCAGCAGGGCCAGCACCGTGGTTACCGACTTGGCGAGGAACAGGCCGTAGGCACTGAGAAAATCGATCACGCGGATACGCTCCTAAGGGGCAGATGGAGGGGGCGGGGCAAGTGCCAGACGGCGGCGGGGGACGGCGACAGCCTGTGCTGCGCCAAGGAGTCGCCCTCTATAATAGTCGCCATTGAGCCTGCTTCTATAACGAGTTGGGGGATGCAGTGACAAAATTCCGATTGGCGCAAATGACGGTGGCTGGCTCGTTGCTGCTGGTCGCGGCCGTGGCTGCGCCCGCGGCTGAAGACACCGAGACCCGTCCCTATCTGACGGGCGGTTATACGCACGTGTTCGCAGATGGGGGGCGCCACGCTGAGGATGGCTCCGGCGTATTCCTGGGGGCCGGCAAGGCGTTCGGTCCGAATTGGGGCTTCCAGATCAGCGGGTTCCATGATGAGTTTGAGCGTGACGGCGGGGCCGGCAGCAGCTGGCGCGAATACGGCGGCAGCCTGGATGCGCTGTTCTTCTACAGCCGCGATCGCCGCTTTTCCCCCTACGTGGCCTTCGGTGTCGGTGGTGTTCGTACCGAAATGAAAAACGGCGCAGGGCGATCCACCGATCCCTTTGCTGATGGCGGAATCGGGTTTTTCAAGTATTTCGATGTCGGCAATGGCCATTTCGGACTGCAGGCTGATTTGCGTTACCGCTGGGTTGATGCCGGCGATTTGCCCGGCGTGGGCCCTTTTGAGGAGCCGGTAGCGCGCGTTGGTCTGGTCATGGCGCTCGGCGCCAAGGCGACACCCCGCGCGCAGGCTGCCGATGCCGACGGCGACGGCGTAGACGACACTGCCGACCTGTGTCCGGATACGCCCACCGGCACTCCGGTTGATGCCAAAGGCTGTCCGATGCCGGCTGATGCCGATGGCGACGGCATCGGTGACGATGACGATCTGTGCCCTGGAACACCCCCGGGGCTGGCGGTCGATGATCACGGCTGTCCGCGTGACGGCAACCGTTTCAGGATTTCGGGCAAGGGTGCCGAGCTTCGCTTCGAAGACGTGTATTTTGGCTTTGACCAGCAAGTGCTCAGCGATTACGGCAAGGCGATGCTGGATGACGCGGTGCGCGTAATCAACCTGCTGACCGAAAAGTACCCGGCGCTTAAAGTAGATATCGCCGGGCATGCCGATGCGCAAGGTACCGATGGCTACAATCTGGCGCTATCCGAGCGTCGTGCCAACGTGGTCAAGGCCTATCTGGTCCGCAAGGGCGTGAAGGAGAGCCGGATCAGCACATATGCGTATGGCGAGTCCAAGCCGCAAGCCACGAACGACACGGCTGACGGGCGCACGCAGAATCGGCGCGCTGAGATTCGCAGCCGCGCGGAATAGTCCGCGTACGGGCCAGCCTGCTTGGGCGCTGTTCCTGGCGGGTTGCGCTCAGGCGTAGAGTTGCTGGGCGCAG
>JBFJKG010000273.1:0-3716 GCA_041635075.1 Solimonas sp. | reverse complement strand
TTGTAGAGGTCTGAAGTAAACGTGTCGCGGCCCGGATTGGTGCCCATGAAACCGTCGCTGGCCTTGTGCGTGCGGTATTCCGGCACGAATGCATCCTTGACGACGATGTCCTTGGAACCGGTGCCCTTGAGACCCATCACGTGCCAGGTGTCGATGACTTCAAAGTCCGACTTCGGCAGCAGGAAGGTGCGGTACTCCGGCGGCTGCCCCTGATTGAAGATCAGCCCGCCCAGGAACACCCAGTCGCAATGATCGATGCCGCTGGAGAAGCCCCAGCGGCCGCTGAACTTGAAGCCGCCTTCCACGGGTGTCACCTGCCCCTTCGGCATGTAGGTCGAGGCAATCAACACCGAATGGTCACCAGCGCCCCAGACATCCGCTGCTGCCTTGGGATCAAACAGGGCGATCTGCCAGTTGTGCACGCCGATCACACCGTAGATCCACGCGGTGGACATGCAGCCCTCTGCCAGGGTCATGCAGACGTCGTAGAACACCTGCGGGTCCATCTCGTAGCCGCCGTACTGCTTGGGCTTGAGGATGTCGAAAAAGCCCGCCGCCTTCATCTCGGCTACGGTCGCGTCCGGCACCTTGCGGTCGGCCTCGGTCTGGGCAGTGCGCTCCTTGAGCTTGGGCACCATGTCGCGGGCGCGCTGCACCAGTACTTCGGGACTCACGAGCGGGACGGTCTTGGGGCTGGTGGTTGGCACTGCATTCTCCTAGTGTTCGGATCGGTCAGCCGGGCACGCTTGCGGCCAGCCTGTCATTTCGCAGCCTTTTTCACAGAATTCGGTAGTGGCAGCATCATCCGAAATGACTAGCCTGCACACAGCGCAGCGCGTCACTTGCTTCGCTTACCAGACATTACGCACGCATCTCGGCGTCAGATGCCGCCGGCATCTGGTGCATGCCGGCGCACACCCGATTGAGCGGCATTACGTTTCGTCAACTTTCGCGATAGTCTGGCTGCAGGCAGCGAGGTGAAGCTGCCAATTCGAGACAGCGCAATACTTTCTGGGGAAGACAATGAAACACGCAGCACTCGGCGCCGCATGGTTGCTGGCAGCATGCAGCGCATGGGCAATTCCTGAGGGACCGGAATTCCCTTCGGCGGAATGGACCGAACGCGATCTGCTCAATGTCGCAAGAACAACCGATGCTCCCACCGAGCAACTGCTGAATCCGGATTTCGTCCAGCGCTGGCAGGAACAGAACCTCGCCAACACGATGGAATGGAATCAGCGCGCACTCAACGATCCCAGCTGGCTGCTGCTGCCTTCCGGCAACACGCCACTGACACCGCTGTGCACCACCTGGGGCGAACAATGCGCTGGCGATCCGTTCCGCTACCCGGCAGCCTCGGGCCCGGACGGCGCAGCGTTTTATGAGACCGAGGCCGAAGTCATCCCCGTGGTGTTCTACGACCGCGGCTGCGCGCGCATTTCGGGCCGGGTCTGGGCACCGCGCGCCGGCGGCAACGGCCTGCCGGCCGTGGTGATCGAGAACGGCTCGATCCAGGCGTCCGAGCCGCTGTACTGGTGGGCGGCGCAGCTACTGGTGCGCAATGGCTATGTGGTGATGACCTTCGATCCACGCGGCCAGGGCCGTTCCGATCTGCAAACGCCCAGCGGCGAGCAGGGCGGCAATTTCAACTCGGCCGTGTTCTGGGACGGACTGGTTGATGCCATCGACTTCTTCCGCTCCAGCAGCGTGCAACCGTATCCGCACAACCTGAGCTGCGCCGGCACCTATGCCACCGAAGTCACGCCGTTCAATCCGCACATTGCGCGCATTGATGCCGGGCGTCTCGGCATTGCCGGGCACTCCCTGGGCGCGTCCGGCGTATCGGTGGTGCAAAGCTATGGCGCGGAGGGCGCGGAGCCGTGGCCGGGCCTGATTGATGCGCAGAACCCGGTGGACGTCGCGGTGGCCTGGGACGGCCTGTCTTCGGCTACTGGCCCCGAGTACGGCGGCAGCACTCCACCCGTGGTACCGCGCGTACCGGCGATGGGGCAGACCAGCGAGTACGGCTTCACGCCATTGCCAGCAACCGCCGAGCCAGACCCGGAGGACGACAAGGCCGCGTTTCTTGACTGGCAGGCTGCTGGCGTACCGGTCTTTCAGTTCACGATACAGGGCAGCTCGCATTTCGAATGGTCGCTGATTCCCAGTTTCCCCACTTCCTCCTGGTGCGCGGACACCTCCAGCGGCGCCTGCGAGGGGGGCTGGGGCCTGCCGATGGCCGAGCACTACACGCTGGCCTGGTTTGATCGCTGGCTGAAACAGCCCGGTGAAACCGGCTATGACACTGCGGATACGCGCTTGCTGGCGGACGCGGACTGGCAGGCGCGCTACAGCTTCTACAAGCGCTCGGCGCGCGCGTTTCCGGACCGTGGCGGCAAGGCCCATGTCTGCGATGACATCCGCGCCGGCTGCAGCGATCTGGACATTGCCGATCCCGGCAGCGGCTCCGGATCAGGCGGCAGTGGCTCGGGCGGTGGCGGCTCCGGCGGCGCGCTGGGTCCGGCGTGGCTGCTGGGCCTGCTGGCGTTCGCGCCCGCGTTGCGCCGCCGCTTCAGCGCGGCACAACGCTGACACTGACCTCGGTGGCGCCGTCCAGATTCTCCAGCAGCAGGAGCGGCGCATCCGCTGCGGAGATCTGGCGCGCACCGCTGACCGTCACGCTGTAGCCGTTCGGATAGTGCAGGGCCACCGGAATGAAGATCTCGGTGGGCACGCCGAGCGCGCGCGGGGTATAGCGGTACTGAAACGCTGCGGTATCCGGATCAAACGACAGCGCCAACGGGATGCCGGCCGTGGCCTGCGGATAGCTGCGGCTCAACAGTCGCAGCTTGTCGAGCTTGGCTGTGGTCAGATCGGTGTCGTCGGCAAACAGGCTTTGCGAGCCGCTACCCTGTGACTCGGTGGTCGGATCATTGAAGTTCTTGTACTGCCAGTACTGCCAACCCACCAGATTCTCGTCGGCTTCGGCGGTCACATCGCGGATCACCTGCAGATCGTCGGTGGCGCCGAACTCGGTCAGCAGCTCCACCGCCTGCATTTTCTCGGCCTGCGCCCGCGCCTCGGTGAAGGTGGCGTTGCCAAAACTGTCACAGGTGTCCTCCAGGCCCACCGGCAGACCGTCGAGCAAACCCAACTGCAAGGAATTGCCGAGCGTGTTCAGCGGGCAGTAGTAGTGGAACGAATAGCCCAACTGCTGTTCGCCGGGAACTGCGGTGTAGCCGCTGGCGGGGGCCCCGGTGCTGATCAGCGGCTGCGGCTCGAACCAGACGATGTTGTCGGGGTCCACGCTGCGGATGCCCTTTAGTGCATGCTCGAAGAACGGCTGCAGCTCGTCCCGTTCATGCGACTCGCAACCTAGCGGCGGCATGATGCATTCCACGTATTCGAGTCCCGCCCAGGGCTCGTTCATCAGGTCGTAGCCCATCGAGTACGCCTGACGCTTCCAGTGCCGTGCCACCGCCACCCAGGCATCGCGAAAGCCGTCGCGGACGATGCCTTGGTCCGCCCACAGATTGTCGTAGGCCTGCGATAGCTGCGGCGTGAAGTAGTTGAACGGAAAGCCGAACGCGGGAGCGCCGAGCAATTCAGTGAATGAGCCCTTGATCGGCTCCACCGCCCAGTCCGGTACGCCCTCGCCCTGGTAATCGTGATTGAGCATGTCCTGGTGGAAGTCGAACAGCATCCAGATGCGCTGC
>JBFJKG010000272.1:0-3719 GCA_041635075.1 Solimonas sp. | reverse complement strand
TCTGGTGACGCAGTATCAGTTGCGCGCCAACTATCTGCCGGCCCTGCAGGAATCACCCGCGGTGCTGGACATCGCGCTGCTGCCATCGTTGATTGCCGACATGGCCGGTGTGCCGCAGGACGATTATTTCGGCGCGCTGTCGACGATGCGCCGTGCCTGTGCGGGGCGCCTGCAGGATTGCCCGGATCAGGCACTGGTGGACAGCTTCAAGGCGTACATCTTCCGGCCCGAGCTAGGCTTGTTCGAGTCCTCAGGGCCGGCGACGACGGCATCGGTCACTGCGCCGCAGCCGGCGGCCGCGACCGAGCCATAGATCCAGGCAGAGGTTCAGTCGGAACGCGAACTCAGCCAGTCGGCGGCAAAGGTCCAGGTGGCGCCCGGTGCCTTGCTGCCGCCAAACACACCGGCGTGCCCGCCGGGCGCGAGAATGAAGTCCTTGTCGGTGCTGGCGACGATATCAAGCACCTTGCGCGCGGCCTCGACACTGACGATCTTGTCGCCAGTGCCGGCGATCGCCAGCAGCGAGCAGTCAATGCGATCCAGCAGCGACTTCTGGGTCTTGTTGAGGTTGATCTGGCCGCGGGCGAGCTGGTTGTCCAGCCCGACCTTCAGCACGAAATCCTGGACGATGCCGCCCGGATAGTCGTGCATGCGGTTGAACCACTCCGACATGGTCTGGTACTCGGTGACGTAGTCGCGATCCCAGAGATTCATCAGCAGATCAAGGTAGCCCTGCACCGTGCCCAACGGATTGGTCAGCTTGAAGGCCAGCGAACTGGCCCAGCCCGGCACGCGTAGCCAGCGCGGATCGATCGGCAGGCCGTGAAACGGCAGCTTGCCCAGTGGCAGCACCCGCTGTATCGCCCGCAGCGGTGCGTCCATCATCTTCAGCAGGCGTCCCGCGGCCCCGGCCTGATGGCTGTCGATGGGGCTGGCGATGGTGACGATGTTGCGTATCTGGGGATCATGCGACCAGCCGGCATAGATCAGGCAGAACAGGCCCCCCATGCAGTAGCCGAACAGCGTGACCTCGGATTCGCCGCTATGGCTGCGGACCTGCTGCAGCGCGTCAGGCAGCAGCCGCGTGGTGTAATCGGCCAGGCCCAGATGGTGGTGATCAGCCTGTGGATCACCCCAATCCACCAGATACACGGCATAGCCGGATGCCAGCAGGAACTTGACCAGGCTGCGGTTGGGCAGCAGGTCGAAATTCAGGCTGGTGGCGGCCAGCGGCGGCACCAGCAGAACCGGCACCCGATGTTGTTGTGCTTCCACGCGGCGAGTGCCGCTGCCGACCGCGATTTCGGTCTCGGCCAGCGGTGGGTAGTAGCGCACGCTGATCAGGCCGTCGTCGTGCAGGGTCTCGAACGGCGTTTGCCCGGAGACCACGAAGTTCTTCGATTGCAGCCGGCGCTCGACCGCGTTGCTGATCCAGTGCAGTCCACGCTCACCGATACGGGCAGCGCTGCCCGTGACCCGATCCCGCAGTTTCATCTCAGGCGCTCAGGTAGGTGTAGCCGCTGAGGCCGGCGTCCAGTTCGTCCAGCAGTGCCTTGGCTTCCGCTTCCGGCAGCCCGGCGGCGGCCATCTTGTCGCGATACGCTGCCGACAGGCGTTCAGGCTCCAGGTGCACGTAGCGCAGCAGTTCATCCGTGCGGTCGCCATGCTCCTGTCCTTCCAGCCGCCAGCCGCCCTCGCTGCCGGCGTCGAGCGCCACGTTCACGGCGTTGGTGTCGCCGAACAGGTTGTGCATGTCGCCGAGGATTTCCTGATAGGCGCCGACCATGAAGAAGCCGATCAGGTACGGCTCATGGTCGTTCAGCGCGTGTAGCGCCAGCGTGGGCATCAGGCCTTCACGGTCCACGTACTGATCGAGGCGGCCGTCGGAGTCGCAGGTCAGGTCGCAAAGGCGCGCGCGCACGTCAGGTCGCTGCTGCAGGCGATGGATCGGCATGATCGGAAACACCTGATCGATGGCCCAGGCATCCGGTACCGATTGGAACACCGAGAAATTGCAGAAGTACTTGGCGGCCAGCTTGTCACGCAGCTCGTCCATCGCCTCGCGCTGCGCGCGGATGCTGGGGTCCAGCTTCGGCAGCACCGCGTGCGCAAGCGCGTAATAGGCGCGTTCGGCATAGGCACGCTGTGTCAGGCTCAGCAAGCCCATCGTGTACTGCGTCTGCGCATCGGAGAAGAACTGCGCGGCGTCGTGCAGGCTTTCGATCGGACCTTGCACGTCGATCTGATCCAGCAACGCGTGCAGGTCGGTGAGCACCGCCGGCGCATCGGCCGCCGGGGCTTCCAGTGTGCGCGAGGGCAACTCATCGCGGTCCACGACATCGGCGATCAGCACGGCGTGATGAGCGGTCAGCGCGCGGCCCGACTCGGAAATCACGTTCGGCTCCGGCTCGCCGTGCTCGGCGCAGACCTCCTGCAGGGTGCGCAGGATGTTGCGCGCGTATTCGCGCAGCGAGTAGTTCATCGAGCAGAACGAGCGCGAGCGCGTACCCTCGTAGTCCACACCGAGGCCGCCGCCGACGTCGACCACGTCGACCGGTGCGCCCAGGCGGCGCAGCTCCACATAGAAACGCGCGGCCTCGCGCAGGCCCTTGGCTACGTCCTGCACATTGGCGACCTGCGAGCCGAGATGGAAATGCACCATCTGCACGGCGCTCACGTGGCCGGCGGCGCGCAGCATGTCCAGCGCATCCAGGACCTGGGGCGAGGTCAGGCCAAACTTGGCCTTCTCGCCGCCTGTATTCTGCTGCGTGCTGGTGAAGTTCGCCGACAGGCGCACGCGCAGGCCAATCAGCGGCGCCACCCGCAGCGATTTGGCTTCGGCGATAACCAGCGGCAACTCGGACAGCTTCTCGACGACGATATAGACCTTGTGGCCCAGCTTCTGGCCGATCAGCGCGCGCCGGATGTAGGCGCGATCCTTGTAACCGTTACAGACCACGACGCTGCCGGGTCGGGCCATGCCGAGCACCGCCGCCAGTTCCGGCTTGGAGCCCGATTCCAGGCCGACGCGTTCGCCGCCGTGGCGCACGATTTCCTCGATCACATCACCCTGCTGGTTGACCTTGATCGGGTACACAGCGGTGTAGTGGCCGCGATAGCCCAATTCACTGATCACGTCGGCAAACGCGCCTGTCAGGCTGTCAACACGGTCATGCAGCACGTTGACGAAACGCACCAGCACCGGCAGCTCCAGCCCCTCCTTGCCGAGGCGCTGGGCCAAGGCATGCAGGTCGATGGCCACCGGTGACCGCTCGCGGAACGGGCGCACGACGACGTGGCCGTTGTCGGCCACGTCAAAATAGCCCTCGCCCCATTGGGGCATGTTGTACAGCTCACGGGCGTGGGCAGGGGACCAGGTCTTGGAAGTCACCAGAACGTCACTCGGTTGGGCAGGCGTAGCGTTTATACTCGCGCCGCGAAATAAGCCACCCACTAGCGGCCTTTGGGGGCGCACTTTGGATGCGCCGCATTGTAGGCCCCACCGACTCTGGATGTAATGACATGGCCCTGGACCGAAGCTGGTTTACCGAAGCAATCGAGAAGACGGGTACCGCTTTTTCGCTGAAAGCGGAAAAGCTGCACAGCGAGCAGACCCCGTATCAGCAGATCGAAATCTGGAAGACCGAAACCTTCGGCACGCTGATGACGATCGACGGTTGCACGATGGTCTCGACGCGCGACAACTTCCTGTATCACGA
>JBFJKG010000271.1:0-3727 GCA_041635075.1 Solimonas sp. | reverse complement strand
GCGTACCACTGCATGACCTGGCATATCCCCAAGGGTGTGTTCCGCGGCCTCGGCGGCGCCAAGCTCACCGAACTGGGCATACCGACCGAGGCCGAGCATATTGCCGCCTATTGCCAGCGCACCGGCCGCGGTGCGATCAACCCCAGCCACTGGGACTTCTACATGGCCTACAACCTGTTCCGCCTGGGGGCGATCCTGCAAGGCATCATGGGCCGCGTGAAAGCCGGCACCGCAGCCAGCGCGCAGGCCGAAGCGATGGGACGCGCCGCTGGACCGCTGGCCGAACTGGGCTGGCTGCAGGTACAGAAAATTCTGGCGCGCAGCTGATCCGCCGCCCCAAACCGAGAACGCCTGATGAGCTTCGAACCCAACCCCAAGACCCGTGAACTGCTGGCGCGCCTCACCGCCTTCATGGACGAGCATGTCTACCCCAACGAGCACCGCTTCCTGCAGGAGGTCGCCGAAGGCGACCGTTGGCAACCGACTCAGATCATCGACACGCTCAAGGCCAAGGCCAAGGATGCCGGACTGTGGAATCTGTTCCTGCCGGAATCCGAGCTGGGCGCGGGCCTGACCAATCTGGAGTACGCACCGCTGTGCGAGGTCATGGGCCGCGTGATGTGGTCGCCGGAAATCTTCAACTGCTCGGCTCCCGATACCGGCAACATGGAAGTGCTGGCGCGCTACGGCACCGAGGAACAGAAGCAGCAGTGGTTGCAGCCGCTGCTGGACGGCGCGATCCGCTCCTGCTTCGCGATGACCGAACCCGAGGTCGCGTCATCGGACGCAACCAATATCTGCAGTTCGATCGTGCGTGACGGCGATGAGTACGTCATCAACGGTCGCAAGTGGTGGTCTTCCGGCGCCAATGATCCGCGCTGCAAGATTTTCATCTTCATGGGCAAGACCAATCCCGAAGCCAGCCGCCACAGCCAGCAGTCGATGATTCTGGTGCCGCGTGACACGCCGGGGGTCAAGATCCTGCGGCACCTGCCGGTCTTTGGCTTCGACGATGCCCCGCATGGTCATGCCGAAATCCTGTTCGAGAACGTGCGCGTACCGGCCAGCAATATGCTGCTGGGCGAAGGCCGCGGCTTCGAGATTGCGCAGGGTCGGCTGGGGCCAGGCCGCATCCACCACTGCATGCGCCTGATCGGCCTGGCAGAACGCGCGCTGGAGAAGATGTGCAAGCGCACCCTGAGCCGCGTCGCCTTCGGCAAGCCAGTGGCGGCGCAGACCGTGACGCTGGAGCGCATCGCCGAGGCCCGTATCCTGATCGACTCCTCGCGCTTCCTCACGCTCAACGCCGCACACAAGATGGACACGGTCGGCAACAAGGTCGCCGCCAAGGAAATCGCGATGATCAAGGTCGCCGCGCCGAACATGGCCTGCCAGGTCATTGACTGGGCGATTCAGGCCCACGGCGGCGGCGGCGTGACCGATGACTTTGGTCTTTCTTACGCATACGCGCAGGCTCGCACCCTGCGTCTGGCCGATGGCCCAGATGAAGTACACCGCAACGCAGTCGGCAAGCTGGAACTGTCGCGCTACGTATCCAAGGAAGCCATGCAGGCTTTCAGCAGCAGCCGGAGCAATCGCTAATGAACAACAATCGCCAATTCAAACTCGCGCAACGCCCCAAGGGCATGGTCAAGCGCGAGGACTTCAGCTACGGCGTCAGCCCCGCACCGGAACCGGCCGAGGGGCAGTTTCTGGTGAAGAATGAATACCTGTCGCTGGACCCGGCGATGCGTGGCTGGATGAACGAGGGCAAGTCCTACATCCCCCCGGTGCAGATCGACGAAGTCATGCGCGCCGGCGCCGTTGGCAAGATCGTGGCGTCCAAGCATCCCAAGTTCGCCGTGGGCGAGCATGTGGTCGGTATGTTTGGCGTACAGGACTACGCCGTATCCGATGGCAAGGGCGTGACCAAGGTGGACCCCAAGCTGGCACCGCTACCGGTGTATCTGGGCACGTTGGGCATGCCGGGCATGACCGCCTACTTTGGTCTGCTGGAAGTCGGCAAGCCCAAGGCCGGCGAAACCGTCGTGGTGTCCGGCGCGGCCGGCGCCGTCGGTCAGGTCGTAGGCCAGATCGCCAAGATTCAGGGTTGCCGCGTGGTCGGCATCGCTGGCGGCGCCGACAAGTGCCAGTACGTCGTCGACGAACTCGGCTTCGATGCCTGCATCGACTACAAGGCCGGCGACATCAAGGCCAGCCTCAAGCAGCACTGCCCCAAGGGCGTGGACGTCTATTTCGATAACGTCGGCGGCGAGATCCTCGATGCGGTTCTGACCCAGCTCGCGATGCATGCGCGCATCGTCATCTGCGGTGCCATTTCGCAGTACAACAACACCACCCCGGTGAAGGGCCCCAGCAATTACATGTCGCTGCTGGTCAACCGCGCCAGCATGACCGGCATGGTGGTGTTCGACTGGGCGGCGCGCTACGGCGAAGCGGCGCAGGCCATGGCCGGATGGATGAGTAGCGGCAAGCTGAAGACCCGCGAAGATGTCGTGGCCGATCTGGAAACCTTCCCGGAGACGCTGCTGAAGTTGTTCAAGGGCGAAAACACCGGCAAGCTGGTGCTGAAAGTCGACAAGAACTAGTGGTGTAGCTGCATCCTCCCCCAGCGCATCGGGGGAGGCATACATAAAGCAGGACAACGGTAGGGGAGCCGCCACATGTCCGCATCGTCTCAGCCTTCCGGCGAAAAATCGCTGGCCTATGCCTGGTTCGTCGTGGCGATCCTGATGATCGCCTACGTGTTCTCGTTCGTGGATCGGCAGATTCTGAATCTGCTGGTCGGCCCGATCCGCCGCGACTTGGGCATCAGCGATACGCAGATGAGCCTGCTGATGGGCTTCTCGTTCGCAATCTTCTACACGATCATGGGCATCCCGTTGGGACGCATGGCCGACCGCAAGAGTCGGCGCGGCCTGATTGCCGCTGGCGTGGTGGTCTGGAGCCTGATGACGGCGCTCTGCGGTCTCGCCCGCCAGTACTGGCAACTGTTCCTGTTCCGGGTTGGCGTCGGCGTCGGTGAAGCCGCGCTGTCGCCTGCGGCATATTCGATGATTGCCGACTACTTTCCACCGGAGCGTCGTGCGACCGCCATCAGCGTCTACTCGATGGGCATCTATCTTGGCACTGGCATGGCCTTCCTGCTCGGCGGCCTGGTGATCCAGTTTGCTTCTGCGCAGGGCGAAATCCTGCTGCCGATACTCGGCGCGATCCGTCCATGGCAATCGGTGTTTCTGCTGATCGGCGGCGCCGGCATCGTCTTCAGCCTCGCCTTCCTGCTGGTGCGGGAGCCGCCACGACAGGGCACCGCCGGCCGGGACGAGGTCGCCTTCGGTGAAGTGCTGACCTACCTCTGGCGCAATCGCCGTACCGTGATCTGTCATAACCTTGGTTTTGCGCTGATCGCATTCTGCTCCTACGGCGCTGGCGCCTGGGTGCCGACCTTCTTCATCCGCAGCTTTGGCCTCGACGCCGGCACCGTGGGGGTCGCCTATGGGCTGATCGTGCTGGTATTTGGCTGTGCCGGCATCATCTTCGGCGGCCGGCTTACCGACCATTGGCTCAAGCTTGGCAGGACCGATGCGGCACTGCGCGTTGGCATGCTTGCTGCCACCGGCGCCCTGCTGGCGCATCTGCCCTTCCTGCTGGCAATGAACGCTACCTTCGCGTTCTGTGCTCTGGCGCCTGCGGTGTTCTTCCTCGG
>JBFJKG010000270.1:0-3729 GCA_041635075.1 Solimonas sp. | reverse complement strand
GCCCGCGATTTCAGGTGCGGCGCCCTGCTCAGCGGCGCCGCACCTGTTCAATCATCTGGTTGAACAGCTTCACCCCGCGCGTGCGCGGGAGTTCGCCGTCGCCCACCAGTTGGCGCATGCCCCAGAAGGACATGATCATCATCCATGCGTAGGCCTTGGCGTCGGCCGTGTTCATGCCCAGTTCCTTGCGCACCAGTGGCGTCCAGATGCCGGTGATCAGCTCCCTCAAGCCCAGTCGCACTTTCTCGAGTTCCGGCGTTGCCGATGCTGTGCCGGCAATCAGCTGCCACAGCGCGTTGGCGCGACCCGGCGGCAAGTCCAGTGTCACCGCCTCAGCAGCCAGCGCGGCCTCAGCCAGATTGGTCGGATGCGCAGCGACCGAGGCCTGCGTGCCGCTCATGGTTTCATTGAAGATGTGCCATGCGGTGCCAGCCAACAGCTTCTCCTGGCTGTTGAAGTGCTGGTAGATCAACTGCCGGCTGGTGCCTGCCGCCTCTGCCAGAGCGCTCATGGTCAGCGCCGCCCACCCGTCACGCTCGACGATCGCCGCTGCCGCGTCGAGCAGGCTGCGTTTACGCCGATCGCGGCTGAGGTATTCGCGCTTTGCGGCGGGCTTTCGTGCGGGTGACTTCGGCATCGGAGATCCAATAGTTACAGGCAGACAATATTTGCCAGTATGCGCCAACCGCGCCTGTTGGCCTACCCGGAACCGTGGCTTCTGTGTAAGACGTTCGCTCGCGGTGGGCGATCTGGCCGTGGCTTGCGTCTCGCGGTTCAAAGATCGATGTCGCACAATGCTTGCGGCGGAGAGACGCCGTCTCTTCGATTAATGTGCTCCAGCATCTCGAACACAGGCGCCCATGCAGGACGATAAATCGGAAAAGCGCAGCGGACTCGGCACCTTTGGCGGGGTGTTTACCCCCAGCGTGCTGACCATCCTCGGCATTGTGCTGTTTCTGAGGCTGGGGTATGTCGTGGGCAGCGTGGGTCTGATCCAGGCCCTGCTGATCCTGTTTGCCGCACATGCGATCTCGATATTGACAAGCCTGTCGGTGGCGGCGATTGCCACCAATCTGCGCGTCAAGGGCGGCGGTGATTACTACCTGATCTCGCGCACGCTGGGTCTGGGTTATGGCGGTGCCATCGGTACCGTTCTGTTTCTGGCGCAGTCGGTAGCCGTGGGGTTCTATTGCATCGGCTTTGCCGAAGCGGCCGTTGGCTTCATGCAACTGGATGCGACGGGCGCATGGCCGCAGGTGATCGCGGGCGGTGCCGTGCTGGCGCTGTTCGCCCTGGCGTGGTTGGGGTCCGACTGGGCAACGCGCTTCCAGTACGTAGTGATGGTCCTGCTGATCGCCGCGATCATCGTGTTCACCTTGGGGGCCTCGGCACAGTTTCAAAGCAGCCGTTTGCTGGAAAGTGCGGCCAGCAACGGAACCGGGGTGCCATTCTGGGTGGTGTTCGCAGTGTTCTTTCCGGCGGTCACTGGCTTTACCCAGGGCGTCAGCATGTCGGGTGATCTGCGCGATCCCAGTCGCAGCATTCCGAGCGGTACCTTCGCGGCGGTAGGGGTTTCATTCCTGGTCTATCTGGCGGCGATGCTGCTGTTTGCAGGAGCACAAGCCGCGCCCGAACTCGCCGCCGACGGACTGGCGATGAAACGTCTGTCGACGGTGCCGCTGCTGTTTGATGCCGGTGTGGTGGCGGCGACCCTGTCGTCTGCGTTGTCGTCTTTCATGGGGGCTCCCCGCATCCTGCAGGCCATGGGGCAGGACGAGGTGATGCCGGTCCTGCGCCGCTTTGCGGAAGGCAAGGGACCCAGCAACAACCCGCGCACCGCAGTGGCGCTGACGGCCGTGATCGCGATGGCGGTGGTTGCCTCCGGCAGTCTGGATGTGGTGGCAGGTGTGGTATCGATGTGCTTCCTGTTGTCGTACGGCCTGCTGAACTACGCCACCTATTACGAGGCCAGTACACGCAGCCCATATTTCCGGCCGACGTTCCGCTACTTCAGCCCGCGCGCCAGCTTGGCGGGCGCGCTGGCCTGTATCGCAGTAATGCTGGCAATCGATCCCACCGCCGCGCTGGTGGCTGCGGCCCTGATCTTCGCCGTGTATCAGTACGTGCGGCTGCGAGCAGTACCGGCGCGCTGGGTCGATAGTCGCCGTTCGTTTCACCTGCAGCAGATTCGCGAGCACCTGCTTGGGGCCGCCAAGGAGCCCGAGCATGCGCGCAACTGGCGGCCACAGATCCTGGTGTTCTCCGATCAGCCGAAACGTCGGGCGCGTATCTTGCGGTTTGCATCCTGGGTCGAGGGTGGGGCCGGCATGGTGTCGGTGGTGCGGGTGCTTGAACGTCAAGGACCATCGGTACTGCAGGAACGCAAGAAGGCGGTGGAATCACTGAGTGCGGAGCTGGCAGCGCTGGGCTCCACCGCGTTCCCCTTGGTGGTGGCGTCGCCGAAACTCGAGGACGCTGTGCCGGTCATCGTGCAGTCGGCCGGCATCGGTGCCACACGCGCCAACACGGTGATCGTCAATTGGCTGGACAGCGACAGCGGCTCGCACCCGCTGGCCGAAGCACGTCTCGGCGGCCATCTGCGGACATCGTTCCGATTGGGCTGCAATCTTTTGGTGCTGGATGCCGATGCCAACGATTGGGACACCCTGGACACGGTGCCAACCAAGGCGCGCCGCATCGATGTCTGGTGGACCGACAGCAGCACCGGCGAGCTGATGCTATTGCTGACTCATCTGATGACGCGCGCTTCGGATTGGGAGGGAGCCGAGGTGCGCGTGCTGGCGATGCAGCGCAACGGTGAGTCAGCTGACGAGCGCTTGCTGCACATCAAGGAACATTTGCAGACGGCCCGTATTCGCGCCAAGCCACTGATCGTGGGCGATCTGCCAGCTTTGATTGAACACTCCCAGGGGGCATCTCTGGTATTCATGCCGTTCGCGCTCAGGCGCAGGCGGTTGGTGCATGCCTACGGCGGCGCAGTGGACGAGCTGCTGCAACAACTGCCGATCGTGGTGCTGTGCCTGGCGGCTCAGGATGTCGACCTGGGCGCGGACCCGGATGACGCGGTTGACGGCGCTGAGTCGGCCGAGACAGCTGCCAAGCCATCAACCGAAGGTGACAGCGCGGGCTAGTCCTGCGTCTCGGTTGGTGAGGACGTCGGTGTGCTCTGCGCTAGCGCCGGACGGCGGTGCCCGATTCCGGCGGGCAGCAGCGCTCGACGTGGCCTGCCATGGCTTCGAACAGTACTGCTGAGTTGCGCACCATGTCGTCGATGGGCTCCTTGAAGCCGGTCACGGCCCAGCGCATGACCAGCAGTACGACAGCGCCAACCAGGCCCGTGGAGATCAGGCTGGCATCAAGCTTGGCTTTCTTGAGCTGCGGAGCGAGCAAAATCAGATAGCTCTCCAGCAGGTCAGAGAAGCCCTGCATGGCGTTCAATGAATGCTTGTCCATGTCGCCGTGCGCAGAGAGCACATCAATGAACAAGATGCGTGCCATGCGCGGGTCATCCCGTAGCTCTGTGTATAGCGTCCGCAGCGCCATCTGCGTCATGGCCTGTGGGTCCTTCGGCAGTTTTGCCAGTGCCGCCACCAGGCTGGCACGGAGCTGGCCGATGCAGTGCTGATAGACCGCAGCAAACAGCTCCTCGCGATTGGCGAAAGACTCGTAGAAGTAGCGTTCCGTCAGGCGTGCCTGCAGGCATACGTC
>JBFJKG010000269.1:0-3733 GCA_041635075.1 Solimonas sp. | reverse complement strand
TGAGAACATGGGCTGGCCACCGCATCTGCATTTCCAGATTGTGATCGACCTGCACGGACACTGGGGTGATTATCCCGGGGTCTGCAGGCTGGCTGAGGCCGAGCGGTGGCTGCACAACTGTCCGGACCCGAATCTCCTGCTACGCATCGATGCATTGACCTGAGCCGTATGCACATCGCAAATCCTTGCGCCCATAACCAACCTCTGCACTGACGACCCTCCCATCATGATCATCGTTCATCACCTGAATAACTCCCGCTCGCAGCGAGTGCTATGGCTGCTGGAAGAGCTCGGCGTTCCGTACGAGGTCAAGCACTACCAGCGCGATGCCAAGACCATGCTGGCGCCGCCGGAACTGCGCGCAATCCACCCGCTCGGCAAATCGCCGGTGATTTCCGACGGCGACACCGTCGTCGCCGAGTCCGGCGCGATCATCGAGTACCTGGTTGAAGCCCACGGCAACGGCCGGCTGATACCGGATGCGGGCACGCCCGAACGCCTGCGCTACCGCTACTGGATGCACTACGCCGAAGGTTCGGTGATGCCGATACTGGTGATGAAGCTGATCTTCGGCCGCGTACCGGGAGCGGTGCCGGCGCTGATCAGGCCCGTGGCCCGGGCGATCGTCAAGGGCGTGGAGAGCAGCTTCCTGAATCCCAACCTGCAACGCCATCTGGATTTCATCGAATCCGAACTCGGCAAGAGCCAATGGTTTGCAGGCGCCGAGTTCAGTGCTGCCGACGTGCAGATGAGCTTTCCGGCCGAGGCGGCCGCCGTGCGCGGCGCCGGCGTCGACCGGCCCAACACCGAGGCCTTCCTCAAGCGCATCCACGCGCGACCCGCCTACCAGCGCGCCCTGGAACGTGGCGGGCCCTACGCCCTGACGCGCTGATCACCTGATGACGCACCCCTTGTCGACGATCGACCTGCACGCACATTCAACGGCCTCGGATGGCAGCCTGAGCCCTGTGGCCGTAGTCGATGCCGCTGCGGACGCAGGCGTAACCTGCTTTGCACTGAGCGACCACGATACCGTTGCCGGCCTTGACGCGGCGGCGAACCAGGCACGCATGCGCGGTCTCCGCCTGCTGCCGGCAGTGGAACTCTCGGTCAGCTGGCAACGCAAGGGGCTGCACATCGTCGGCCTGGGGATAGATCCATCGTCGCCGATCCTGCGCGCCGGCCTGGACAGCCAGCAGCAGCGACGCCAACAGCGCGCCGAGGCGATCGCGGCCAAGCTGCAACGGATCGGAATTGCCGACGCCCTGGGCAAGGTCGAGACCCTGGTCAACGGCGGCCAGATCACGCGCACCCACTTCGCGCGCCTGCTGGTCGCAGAAGGCCTGTGCAAGAACATGAAGCAGGCGTTTGAACGATATCTGGGGGCCGGCAAGGGGGCCTACGTCGGCGTGGAATGGGCAGGGCTGGATATGGCGATCGGCTGGATTCGTGCAGCGGGTGGCCGGGCGGTACTTGCCCACCCCCTGCACTACAAGTTCAGCGCAGCGTGGCGGGAACGGGCGATGAGCGCATTCAAGGAGGCCGGCGGGGAAGCCATTGAGGTCAGTTGCGGAAACTCGAGCGCCGCGGAAGTGCAGCTCAGCGCCACCGAGGCCCAGCGCCACGGGCTGATGGGCTCAATAGGGTCCGATTTTCACAGCCCGGAGCAGCGCTGGCTGGGCCTGGGCCGTCTGCACCCGCTGCCGCCAACGGTAACTCCTATCTGGTCAGTCCCCGGGTTGGCATGACAGCCATACTGTCATCGGCGGGCTTCTAGTATCCCGCCATGTCGCAATTGTTAGCCCGGCCATTCAGCGCCGGCGATTTTCCCGAACTAGATGTGCTGCAAGCGCTGATCCAGCGTGCCGGCAGTCGCGTGCGCAGCGACATTGTCTGCGAGGTCGACGCCGCCGGTGAAAAGCTGCCTGTGCACTGTGTCGAACTGGGCAACCCCTCCCCGGACGTGCCCGCGGTGGGATTCTTCGGCGGCATCCATGGAGTCGAGCGCATTGGCACCCAGGTGCTGCTGGCATTTCTGCACACGCTGATCGAGCGCCTGGACTGGGATGACACGCTGAGTCAGCTGCTGGAGAAGCTGCGGCTGGTGTTTATGCCGCTGACCAATCCGGGGGGCATGCGGCTGCGCACGCGCGCCAATCCCGCCGGTGTGGACCTGATGCGCAACGCCCCGATTGACGCTGACCACGACGTCTCGTTTCTGCTCGGCGGCCAGCGCTGGTCGAGCACCCTGCCCTGGTATCGAGGCCGCAAAGGCGAACCGATGCAGCCGGAGGCGCAGGCCGTGTTTCGTGTCGTCGAGCAGCGGTTGCTACCGCACGTCTTCAGCCTGAGCCTCGACTGTCATTCGGGCTTTGGCGCCAAGGACCGCATCTGGTTTCCCTATGCGCGTACGCGCCAGCCGATTGACTGCCTTCCTGAAATCTACGCGCTGCGCGGGATGTTCCGCAGCACACATCCCTATCACAGCATGTACGTGATCGAGCCCCAGGCACGGCAGTACACCACGCATGGTGATTTATGGGACTACCTCTACGATCACTCACGTGCGGCGTCGCCGCACCCGTTCATACCGCTGACGCTGGAGATGGGTTCCTGGCTTTGGGTGAAGAAGCGACCGGCGCAACTGTTCTCGGTCCTCGGCATGTTCAACCCGGTGGCGCCGCACCGACATCAACGCATCCTGCGCCAGCATCTGCTGTTTCTCGACTTCCTGATGCGAGCCGCCGGTTCGCATCAACGCTGGCGTCCAGCCGATTCGCTGCGTCCCGCGTTACGCGAAGCCGCGCTGGCATACTGGTATCCGCCCCAACCACGGGCGCCGCAGCCGCCGATCGGCCCCTGAGTCCGGCATCGGCCTTGCGCACAGGTCAGACAAGCACACAACCATAAAAAACGCCCGCATGAAGCGGGCGTTCTCCGAGCCTGGGTGTCTTACTCGGCAGCCTCTTCGGCCTTCTCTTCGATCGCTTCACCGGCGTCCTTGAAGGCATCAGCGGCGTTTTCGCCGGCATCCTTCATCTTCTCGTTCTCGCGCATGTCGAGACCGTCCTTGACCGACTCGGTGACCTTCTCGATCGGAGACTCTTCCTTCTTCTCGCAAGCGGCCAGCGTTACGCCCAGACCCAACATCGAGGCGATGACCAGTGTGCGCAGCTTCAGTGTGCTCCCATTCATAATCAGAACTCCTTATATTCAAAGCGGAATGTTTCGCAGCCGCAGCGGGCTACAGAAGACCCGGGGCATCATACGCACCCGACCTGAACGGCTGATAAACAGCTACGGCATTAGGGTCAATACACACCTATCAGGCGGCGGTGCGCATCGTGACCCATTCCTCAGCCAGGGTCGGATGCACGGCCAGCGTGGCGTCAAGATCGGCCTTTGTTGCGCCCATCCCCATAGGAACAGCCAGCAACTGGATCATCTCCGCAGCCTCGGGCCCGAACATGTGCACCCCCAGCACACGCTCACTGTCTGCAGCCACCACCAGTTTCATCAACACCCGATGCTGCCCGCCGCCGAGGGTATCGCGCAGCGGCCGGAAGCGGGCGCGATAGATGCGCACGGCACCGCGTTCACGCGCTGCCGCCTCGGTCAGTCCTACACAGGCGATCTCCGGCGTCGTGAATACCGCTGTCGGAATCTGTGTGTAGTTCACTTCGGTTACGCGACCACCGAACTCGCTGTCGGCAAACGCCTGTCCCTCGCGGAT
>JBFJKG010000268.1:0-3739 GCA_041635075.1 Solimonas sp. | reverse complement strand
TGGATGAAGATGCGCGCGCCGGCCTGCGTGCCGGCCGCGTCGGTTTCGTGTTTCAGTCGTTTCAGTTGCTCGCGGGGTTTACCGCACTGGAAAACGTGATGCTGCCGGCCGAACTGGCCGGCCTCGCGGATGCCGGCGCGCGCGCGCGCAGTGCGCTGGAGCGGGTCGGTCTGGGCCAGCGCCTGGGCCACTATCCGCATCAGCTCTCCGGCGGCGAACAGCAGCGCGTGGCCATCGCCCGCGCCTACAGCGGCAACCCCAAGATCCTGTTTGCCGATGAGCCCACGGGCAATCTCGATTCTGCGACCGGTGCCCAAATCATCGATCTGCTGTTTGAGCTCAATCGCAGCGAAGGCACAACGCTGGTACTGGTGACCCACGACGCGCAGCTGGCGCAGCGCTGCGGGCGCACGCTGACCCTGAGCGAGGGCCGCCTCAATGGCTGATGCCGGTGGCGGACTATCGCGTGAGTTTCAGCGCCTGCAGCTGATGCCGCCAGGCGACTATCAGCATGGTGCCGAACACCATCAGCAGCAGCAGCGCCTCGGTGGCGGCGTCCAGCGGATTCTCATCACGATCCACCAGGGTGAAGGCCAGCAGCACCAGGAACAGATGGGTCGCAAACACCTTCAGCGACGCACGGCCGAGCAGACCCAGGAGCGCCGGCCCGGCGCGCCGCGCGGCACCGGACAGGTGCGGCAGTATCAGACCCACGCTGACCGCAAGCACGATGAAGTTCAGTACGCGCAGCGGTTGCAGCAGCATCTTGTCGAACAAGGGCAGCTCACCGCGGGCCGGGATCGACAGCCCCAGCGGCTGCAGCAGCAGATCGAGCACGCCGTGATACCAGGCCATATAGACCGCCGCGGTCAGTACCGCTGCGGTTCGCAGCCCAGCGCGCGGCAACTGCGCCGCAAGGCGCTGCTCGACCAGCAGGTGGCCGCACCACAGTCCCCATACCCACAGCAGTTGCCAGGCAAAATCGTCGAAGAAGCCCAATACCGGCAGCGCCAGCGTCGGCACATGGTCGCCGGTTGCGAGGTTGAAACCCTCCAGCAGCAATGCGCGGCCACCGACCTGCGCGAACACCCAGATCAGGAAGCTGCACAGCAGGACCGGACCCCAGCCATGCCGGCGCGCCTGTCCCAGCCACAAAGGCGACAGCAGCAACATGACGATGTACGTGGGCAGAATGTCCAGCAGCGGCGGCTGATACAGCAGCAGCGGCGCCGCCCACAGCGCAACGCCCGGCTGGTCGAAATAGAAGCTCAGCAGATTCCGCAGCAGCGGCCGCTCACCGAAATGACCAATGGCGGCGCCCACCGTGAATACGAACACCAGCAACAGCACATGCCAGCCGTAGAGCTCGCGCGCACGCGCCAGCAGCTTGCCGCGCATCCAGCCTTCTCCATGCAGGTTCAGGCCGCGCCAATAGACCATGCCAGCCACAAACCCCGAAAGGAACACGAAGCCCTCGGCCGCGGAAACGTAGCCAAAGATCTGGCTGCTATAGGCCGAGAACCGCGTCGGCAGATGGGTCAGCGCCATCAGCACCAGCAGCAAGCCACGCAGGGCATCGAGTTCAGCGCGTCGCGTCATCGGCACTCGGGCATTGGGTCAGGCTGCGGCGGTCGGCAGGAGCGGTCGCCGGATTCTACGGAAAGCTCGCTCGGCATCCCAAGCGGGGTGTGGGCATGAGCGCGCTACGACATGCCTGGCGGCGCCTGCGGCGCGGCTGGAGCAGCGGTGAGCTGTTCATACTCGGCCTGGCATTGGCCGTCGCCGTGGCTGCCGTCAGCGGCGTCAACCTGTTTACCGAACGCGTGCGCAGCGCGCTGGCAGCGCAGACCGGTGAGGCGCTGGGTGCAGACCTCGCGTTCGAATCTCGGCGCCCGCTACCGACCACGCTGCGCGCGGCAGATGCCAGTGTGCGCAGCGTCGATATCGCCTCGTTTGCCAGCGTGGTGTTTGCCGGCCAGCAGTCGACGCTGGCCTCAATCAAGAGCGTCGCGCCTGGCTACCCCTTGCGCGGCACGCTGAGCATCGCGTCCGAGCCGTTTGCACCGGCTGCGACCGCCCGCGGAATTCCGCCCAGCGGTCAGGCCTGGGTCGATCTGCGGTTATGGCAGGAACTGCAACTGCAGCCCAACGCCGAGATCCAGGTAGGGGCCTTGGGCTTGCGTGTCACGGCCGTGATCGACCATGAACCGGATCGCGGCACTGGCTTCAGCGATCTGGCCCCGCGCGTCATGATCAATGCCGCCGACCTGGCCGCAACCACGCTCGTCGGCCCCGGCAGCCGCGTCGAGTACGGCCGGCTCTTTGCCGGCAGTGCCGAAGCGCTTTCACCTTTGCTTGAGGCGGAGCCGGGCGATGGCATCAAGCGCATCACGCCACAGGACGCACGGCCGGAGATTCGTGGCGCACTCGACAGAGCCGGGCAGTTTCTCGACATCGCAGTGTTGGCGGCAACACTGCTGGCCTGCGCGGCGGTAGCACTGTCCGCGCGCCAGTACGGCGAAAAGCTACGGGATGAGATCGCCCTGTTGCGCTGCCTGGGCGCGCGCAGCGGTTTCCTGGGCCGTGCGTTGCTGCTGCAGCTGCTGTTCCTCGGCGTGATCAGCGGCGCAGTGGGCGCTGCGGTTGGCTATGCCGCACAGGCGGTGATCGCCGACCTGCTCGGTGGCCTGCTGCAACTGGAAATGCCGCCGGCACCGCTATGGCCCCTGCTGGCTGCCGCCGCGCTGGGCCTGCTGATGCTGCTGGGGTTTGCGGTGCCGCCGCTGCTGGACGCACGGCGCACGCCGCCGCTGCGCGTGTTTCAGCGCGCCGAAACCGGCTCCACCGGATCGCGGCTGATCTGGCTCGCGGCGCTGGCCACTGCAGCCGCCCTGCTGTGGCTGGCCACCGGCGAACCGAAGATGGCGATCGCCGTACTGGGCGGCGCGGCCGTCACGCTGGTGGTGCTCGCGGCACTGGCCTGGCTGCTGGTGCTGGCACTGTCGCCGCTGAAGCGCGCGGTCGGCGTGTCGTGGCGGTTTGGCCTCGGCAATGTGGCACGGCGGCGGCGCGCCACCGTGGCACAGGTCACCGCCTTGGGGCTGGCCCTGCTGGCACTGCTGCTCGTGTCGGTGGTGCGTCAGGACCTGTTGGTGACCTGGCAGAAGAAGCTGCCGCCGGAGACGCCCAATCAGTTTCTGATCAATATCCAGACCGATCAAGTCGCGCCGCTGAAGGCGTTCTTCGCCGAACGCGGCTATCCGAGCCTGCAGCTGTGGCCGATGGCGCGCGGCCGTCTGGTCGCGCTGAACGGGGTCGAGGTCACCGCCGACTCGTTTACCGATCTGGAAACCCAGCGCTGGATCAATCGCGACTTCAATCTGTCGTGGAGCGAGACGCTCAACCCCGACAATCGCATCGTTGAAGGCCAGTGGTGGGGCGAGGCCGGGCACGGCCAACCGTGGCTGTCTGCCGATACCTATGTGGTGGAACGCCTGGGCGTGAAACTCGGCGACACGCTGACCCTGGACTTCGCCGGCGAACGCATCACCTTCACCATTCACAACTTCCGCACCGTGGAATGGGACAGCTTCAAGCCCAACTTCTTTCTGCTGGCGCCGACCGGCACGCTGGATACCGCCGTGGCCGCACAGTGGCTCACCAGCTTCAAGCTGGAGCCCGAGAACCGCACGCTGCTACGTGAGCTGATCAGCGCGTTCCCGAACATCACCGTGCTCGA
>JBFJKG010000267.1:0-3746 GCA_041635075.1 Solimonas sp. | reverse complement strand
CCCTCGGGTGTTGCGGCACGCGCATTGTCGGAGTCGATAGGGCAGCGAGTCGCGATCCAGTCCTCGATCTGGCTGTCGAGCATGGGATCTCCGGTTTGCGGATAACTCATCGTCGCGCCGATCTCCTCATCGGCGAGATTACGACCGCTGCTGCGTTCCCCTTGAAGGTGCTGTATCAGATACGGCAATGGCGCGCCTGCGCGCGCAGGGCTCGGCGCCAGCGGCACCGAACTGGGCCCGTTGGCTTCAACGACGGCGGGGGGCGGGGGTGCGGACTTGCCGCAGGCGCCGATCATCAGCGAGAGCGTGAGCAGCGCGAGGTGGCGCCTCGATGCAGTCATTGCCATTGGAGCTCTCCTTGAGCCAGTCGCAGCAGCAGCAACGCCGATACCCGGGCGCGTTCCGCCAGACTGGAGTACCGCATGGTCTCGCGGTCGGAATGGATATCGCGTCCGACGACACCCAGGTTATCGATATTCGGCAGACCGTATGCGGCGAGATTGTTTCCGTCGCAGCAGCCGCCGGTCGCGCTGAAGCTGAGTTCAGTGCCCAACTCGCGTCCACAGTCGCCAAGCCAGTGCATCAGGCGTTGCATCGGTTCGGTTACCGGTTTCGGAGGGCGGGTGAAGCCCCCGCGCAGTTCGAAGCGGACGCCTTCGCGCTGCGCGCGGCTCATGATCAGGTCGAGCTGCTCCTGCAGCCAGCATTCGTCGTCGCTCCGGGTGGTGCGAACGTTGAACTTGAACACGCAGAGATCCGGCACCACGTTCAGCGCGCCGCCCCCGCGGATATAGCCCGGATTCAGGGTCAGCCCCGGTCGCTGGCCGTTGAGCTGGTGAATGGATGAAACAATGCCCGCCGCGGCCGCGATAGCGTTGCGGCCATCCTCCGGGTTGCGGCCGGCATGTGCGGCTTTGCCGTGCACCAGCAAATCAAAGTTGCCACTGCCCTTGCGTGCGGATGCCAGGCCGCCGTCGGGGAAGGACGGCTCGAAGATCAGGCCGAAATGATTGCGTTCGGCGGCTGCCCGTAACAGCGGAGCAGAGCCGGCGCTACCGATCTCTTCGTCCGGGTTCAGCAGAATCTCCCAGCCTATGCGTCCGCGCCAGGGGCTGCGCTCCAGTGCGGATAGCGCCAGCCACATCACCAGCAGCCCCCCTTTGAGGTCCGCCACCCCGGGGCCGTGGATCGTGTCTGCATCGGCTTCGCGTGCCTGCTGAAACGGATGATCGGCGGCGAACACGGTGTCGAGGTGGCCGCCGAGAAAGACCTGGAGTGGAGCGTCCGCGTGCTTGCGCAAGCGCAATGCCGGGCCCAGGGCCCGTTGATGCACGGTGCCGTCGTCTGCAGTGGCTTGATAAGGGGAGACCTCCACCCAGTCGGCCTGGGGTTCCAGCGGCGCGTATAGCTGCGCGAGCTGCTCGGCTACGGCGCGCACGCCGGCAGCGTTGAAACTGCCGGAATTGGTATCCGAGAGCCGCAGGAGCTGGGGGCGCAGTGCGGGCGCCTGAGCCGTGATCCAGTCCAGCTGAGGGTTGAACAGGGTTCGCATCGCGCCGTCGGAATCTGTTGTAATGAATCCATTCTAGGCCTAGACCCAATCTGCGCATGAGGAAAATCATGGGGGCGCTATGTGCGCTCTTGCTCTCGCTTACGGCCGCCGCCGCCGACAACGTCCAGCCACCGAGATCGGCGCTGGACGAGATCATCGCGCGCGGTGAATTGCGGGTAGGCCTTGAAACCGGCTATATGCCGTTTGAGATGCGCGACAAGAAGGGCGGCATCATCGGATTCGATGTTGATCTGGCACGGCTGGCGGCCCGCTACATGGGGGTCAAACTCACGCTGGTCAACACCCAGTGGGACGGCATCATTCCGGCGCTGCTGACCGGAAAGTTCGACCTGTTGATGGGGGGCATGACCATCACGCCCGAACGCAATCTCAAGGTCAATTTCTGCGACCCCTACGTCCTGATTGGCCAGACCGTGCTGATGAACAACAAGCATCGGGCTACGGTAACCCGCTACGACCAGCTCAACGATGCGCGCTATGTCATCGCTGCCAAGCTGGGCACCACCGGTGATATCGCCGCGCGCAAGTATCTGCCTAACGCGCAGCTCAAGCAGTTTGAATCCGAGGCCGACGCCGCAATGGAAGTTCGCAGCGGCCGGGCCGATGCGTTTGTCTATGACCTGCCGTTCAACGCGGTCTACGTGGCCCAGAACCCGGGCAGCGTCGTGCATCTGAAGGAGCCGTTCACGCAGGAGGCGTTGGGCTGGGCCGTGCGCAAAGGCGATCCCGACATGCTGAACTGGATGAACAACTTTCTGGCTCAGATCAAGCGTGACGGCATCTACGACGCGCTCTACCAGAAATGGTTCGAGGGCACCGCCTGGCTGCATAACATCCGGTGATGACTCAGCGTCATAAGGCGTGGTGGTATGGCCTGTATGCCGGCGTGCTGGCGCTGTTCGCAGCCGGTGTCTACGTCGCTGCGGAGCGCATTGAGTACACCTGGCATTGGGACCGGATTCCGCAGTATCTGATCAACAACGAAGGCGACGAGGTGCTTGCACCGTTCGATGGCTTCGTGGCGCTAAGCGCCGATGGCCGGCAGCTGACCCTGAGTGAACTCGGGGGCAGCCGCCGGGAAACGCTTCGCGACTATGCCGTGGCCATGGCTGGTGACGGGGATCTGGTATTCCAGAACGATGTCCTGGCGCGCACCCCGGGACTGCGGCCCGGCCCGCTGCTGATCGGACTCTGGCTGACGCTTAAGATTTCGGCGGTGTCTCTAGTGCTGGCGCTGGTGCTCGGCGGCATTGTCGGTCTGGGCCGTGTCGCCCGGAACCCGGCGGCGCGCGCCCTGGCCGCGACCTACGTGGAGATCATTCGCGGTACGCCGCTGCTGGTGCAGATCTTCATCTTCTACTTCTTCGTCGGCACCGTGCTCAACCTGTCCGCCTTTGTGGCGGGTGTGGCGGCCCTTGCGGTGTTTACCGCCGCCTATGTCGCCGAGATCGTGCGTGCAGGCATCGAGGCGGTGCCTCGCGGACAGATGGAGGCCGCACGCAGCCTGGGCATGTCCTATCTGCAGGCGATGCGCCATGTGATCCTGCCGCAGGCCGTCCGCAACGCACTGCCCGCATTGGCCGGGCAGTTCATCAATCTGATCAAGGATTCCTCATTGGTCTCGATCATGGCGCTGACCGACCTGACCAAGGCCGGCAGGGAGGTCGTCAGCTCGACATTCAGCCCGTTCGAAGTCTGGTTCACGGTGGCGGCCATGTATCTATTGCTGACCGGGGCTCTGTCGATCTGGGTCCGGCGTCTGGAAAAGAGGATGGCGCATGGCTGACGCCGGCGATGCGTTGATCGAAGTTCGTGATGTACACAAGCGCTATGACAATGGCGTGGCCGCGTTGCGCGGGGTGTCGATGACGGTAAGGCGCGGGGAGGTGGTGTGCATCGTCGGCCCCAGTGGGTCCGGCAAGTCCACGCTACTGCGTACGCTCAACGCCTTGGAGAGCATCAGCGCCGGCGATGTCCGGGTGCTCGGTCAGGCCGTGCACGACCCGCGCACCGACATGAACCGTCTGCGCGCGCGCGTCGGCATGGTATTTCAGGCGTTCAACCTGTTTCCGCATCGCACGGTCATCGACAACCTGTGTCTGGCGCCGGGCTGCGTGTCTGGTCTGGGTCGCGCACAGGCGCACGAACGCGCCAGGGCACTGCTGGCCAAGGT
>JBFJKG010000266.1:0-3764 GCA_041635075.1 Solimonas sp. | reverse complement strand
GCGGCAGCATTCGAAACGAAAGGCAAGACGGGCAGGAGGCGAGAATGGTCGACTACAGCAAGGCGTTCAGGCTGGATGGCAAGGTGGCGCTGGTGACCGGGGCGGCGCGTGGTATCGGCGCCGAGGTTGCAGAGGCGCTGGCGCAATGCGGGGCCACGGTCATGGTCACCGATGTGCTCGAAAGCGTTGCCCGGGAAACTGTTGCTCGCATCGAGAAGAGCGGCGGCAAAGCCGCATTTCATCAGCACGACGTCACCCAGGAGGCGCAGTGGGAGGCCGCCATTGCCGCCACCATCAAGCAGTTCGGCGGGTTGCACATACTGGTCAACAACGCCGGCATCGAGACCGCGGCCCTGTTGTCGCAGTGCGAGGTCGAGGACTTCCGGCGGGTAATGGATGTCAACGTCACCGGCGTGTTTCTCGGCCTCAAGCACGCCACCCGTGTGATGAAGGCCGGCGCCTCCATCGTCAACCTGTCTTCGGTGGCCGGCCTGATCGGCACCAGCGGTCACGTGGCGTACCACACCTCCAAGGGCGCGGTGCGCCTGATGACCAAGGCCGCCGCGGTGGAGTGCGCGCAGCTTGGTACCGGCATCCGCGTCAATTCGGTACATCCGGCCATTGTTGAAACCGATATGGGCACCAGCTTCATCCAGCACTTCGTGGATTTGCAGCTGGCACCGGACTACGCCACCGCCGAGGCGGCCATCAAGGGCGCGCATCCGCTGGGCCGTTTCGGACAGCCGCGCGATGTCGCCAGCGCGGTGGTCTACCTGGCCTCGGATGCCGCGGGCTGGATCACCGGCACCGAGCTGGTGCTGGACGGCGGCTACACGGCGGTCTGAGGCACGTATGCCTGCTTTCATGGATCTGCTGTCTGCAAGCCGCAAGCCGCTGTGGCTGGACTACAGCGACTATGCCGGCGTGCTGATGAGCAAGGGCTCGGTGCCGTGGTTGGATATCGCGGCGCTGATTGCCTGGCAGCGCAAGGCGCAGGGCCTGTTGAAGTCCGACGTCATGGCCTTTCCGCTCGCCGCCGTATGCGCCGCCTGGCTGGACGCGCACCCCGACCTGCGCAGTGCCATGGCCAGCAAGACCCGCACGGTGTTTGCGGTCAAGACACTGCTGGCCGACGAATCGCTACGCGCCCATCTGCTGGAACTGGCCCGCGGCCTGCGCGCGTGCTTTGCCGACCTGCCGCTAGCGCTGGTATGCCCATCGCCCCAGCTGTGGACCGGCTTGGCCTATCAGCAGGCGCATGGCGCGGACACCGAGGTTGAAGATGACGACGCCGACAGTGCCGCCGTGTACATCGCCGATTTCCTGCGCAGTTTTGGTGACGCAGGCGTAGACGTGCTGCTGCTGCAGGAGGCCGGCGACGGCAACCCCACTTCCGCCGAAGCGCTCGCGCTGTATCAGCCGGTACTCAATATCGCCGCGCACTATCGCTGGGCCGTCGGCTTGTATGCACCCGCCGGCGTGAACGGCGCTGGCGGCAGCGCCCTCAACTTCGTGGTGGCGGCGTCGGCGCAGCCCGGCGTCGCCAGCGGTTGCATCGTGCCGTCTGGCTACTGGAGCGGAACCGCAGCACCGGAGTGCCCGCCTGCGGGGTTTCGATACGCCACCATTCCCGCAGACGCACAGCCGGAATTGGTCCTGCAACACCTGACCGGGCTGCGCTGACCATGACGACCACCCCTCAGTTTGCACTCAAGAGCGACCATCTCTGCAGCCTGTTTGCCACGCTGCAAGCACCGCCGGAAGTGATCGGCCCGGTGCCCGGCGGCGTGCGTGCCAACTTCTACGTTACCGGCGGGGAGGCACGCGGTGCGCGACTCAACGGCAAGCTGCGCGCGGTCGGTGGTGACTGGTTCCTGCTGCGTCGGGACGGCGTAGGCGAGCTCGATGTGCAATTGACGCTGGAGACCGGAGACGGCGCACTGATCGAGGTGCGTTACCACGGCCGTGGCGACTTCGGTGCAGAAGGGTACGAACGCTTTCTCAAGGGTGAGTTGCCGCCGAGCGTGCCGCTGCACACCGCACCGCGCTTCCGCACCGCGCACCCGGACTATCAGTGGCTGCACCGCCCCGTGTACGTCGGTGTCGGCGTTGCCGACCTGCAGCGCTTCGAGGTGCGCTACGACATCTACGCGCTGACCTGAAAACCAATCGCCGAGGAGAAACATCATCATGGTCAAGGAAGGCGAGAAACTCTGGACCCCGCGACCGCAGTACGCGCAGGGCTCCAACATTGCGCGCTATCAGCGTTGGCTGAAGGATCAGCGTGGCATCGCCACTGCCGATTACAACGCGCTGTGGCAGTGGTCGGTCACCGATATCCCTGCGTTCTGGGCATCGATCTGGGACTACTTCGATGTGCAGTCGGATGCGCCTTACCGCAGTGTGATGGAGGCGCCGGCAGACGCCACGCAGATGATGGGTACGCAATGGTTCCCCGGTTCGCGGGTGAACTACGCCGAGCACTTGCTGCGCGCTGAAGGAGACGCCGGTGAGCGCACGGTGTTTCATCATCTGTCCGAGACCCGTGCGCTGGAGCGGATGAGCTGGCGCGAGTTGGGCAGGCAGGTGCGCATCCTGGCCACGCAGTTGCGCGCGCTGGGCGTGGAGCCGGGTGACCGGGTTGTTTCCTACATGCCCAACGTTCCGGAAACCGCGATCGCGATGCTGGCCACCGCCGCGATCGGCGGTGTGTGGTCCTCTGCTGCACCGGAGTTTGGCGTCAAGACCGTGATCGAGCGCTTCTCGCAGATCGAGCCCAAGGTGCTCTTCGCTGCGGACGGCTATCGCTTTGGCGGCAAGGACTTCAGCCGCGAAGCCGAAGTGCGGCGGATCGCAGAGGCGCTGCCCTCGCTGCAGCAGATCGTGTGGCTGCCCTACCTTAATCCCGAGGCCGCCGCGCCCGACCTGCCGCAGCTCCGCACCTGGGCCACTTTGATGCAGCGCGCAGATGTGGCGCGCGAAGAGTTCGTTTACACACGGGTAGGGCATGACCACCCGCTGTGGGTGGTGTTTTCCTCCGGAACCACCGGCCTGCCCAAGGCCATCGTGCATAGCCATGTTGGCGTGCTGCTGGAGCATCTGAAGCTGTTGAGCTTCCATCTGAATCTGGGGCCGGATTCGGTGATGTTCTTCTACAGCACCACCGGCTGGATGATGTGGAATCTGCTGCTGGCGGCGCTGGTCACCGGCAGTGCCGTGGTGCTGTATGACGGCAACCCCGCGCACCCCAGCCCTGATTTCCTGTGGCAACTCGCGGCGGAAACCCGTACTACCAGCTTCGGTGCCAGCCCCACCTTCGTACAGATGATGGAAAAGGCCGGCCTGCGTCCGGGCGATAAATTCGATCTCTCCGCGCTGGAGAGCATCGTCGTCGCCGGTGCGCCGTCCACGCCGGAAACCTTCGACTGGTTCTACCGCTGCGTGAAGCAGGACCTGTGGGTGACCTCGCAATCGGGCGGCACGGAAATCTGCAGCGGATTCGTGGGGGCCTCACCGACGCTGCCGGTGCATGCCGGCGAGATTCAGACGCGCCTGCTCGGGATGGATGTGCATGCCTGGAGTGATGAAGGCAAGGAATTGGTGGATGAGGTTGGCGAGCTGGTGGTCACCCGCCCGTTCCCGTCCATGCCGATCAAGTTCTGGAATGACGACAACGACAAGCGCTACCGCGAGTCGTACTTTGAGGTCTTCCCCGGCGTCTGGCGGCACGGCGACTTCATCAAGATCAATGCACGCGGCGGCTG
>JBFJKG010000265.1:0-3775 GCA_041635075.1 Solimonas sp. | reverse complement strand
CCTGCTGTCGTGGACCGAATCGCGCTGGGCGCATCGGCAGGAAGCCTTGATCGGCTGTGCCTATGTGCTGGCCGCCAGCATCGCGATCCTGCTGCTTTCCCAGGACCCGCATGGCGCCGAGCAGTTCACCCACCTGTTGGCGGGTCAGTTGCTCTGGGTGACCTACGCGCAGCTGGCGCCGGTGGCGGCGCTGTATGCGGCGCTGCTGGCGCTGTGGTTCTTCTACGCGCGGCGGCGACCGGCGCTGTTCTACCCGGTGTTCGCGGTGGCGATCACCGCGTCGGTGCAGCTGGCGGGGGTGTATCTGGTATTTGCCACGCTGATTCTGCCGGCGCTGGCCACCGCCAGCCGTGAGGGTGCGCGCGGACTGGCGCTGGCCTATGCCATCGGTGCCACAGCGTACGCGCTGGGCCTGTGGCTATCGGTACCGACCGATCTGCCCAGCGGCCCCCTGATTGTCTGCGTGCTGGCGGGGCTGGCGCTGCTGATGGGCCTGATCGGAAACGGCCAGCGACGAACCTCCGCCGCTTAGTCGCCGCAGCCGGTACGGCGCTGCCTGCGGCCGGCGGTAACGCCGGTCGCAGGCAACTTCCGTCAGCGCCACTCCATGCCGAAATGGATGGAGAAATCCGGCGACGAGCGGGTGATCACATCTTCCTGCAGCGCCAGCGTCCAGCGCAGGTGCTCGCTGCTCTGGTAGGCAAAGCCGAACCCGAGTTGCCCGCCGGCGCGGCTGAGGCCGTCGAGATTGCTGTCGGTGTACAACGGGCCGTGTGCGTAGAACTGCACGCCGGCATCAAGCCGCTCGGTGAGTCCGTAGGCCAGCGAGACCCAGCCAAACGGCACCGCGGTTTCGGCCTGATCCTGCAGCGGACCATCAGCGCGGGTGGCACTGATGCCGGCCGCCCAGGCACCGCTCCAGCGCTCCAGCTCACCCAGACGGAAGCCCTGCTCGTACCAGACCGCGGCCCCCAGACCACCGCCTTCCAGTTGATCGGCATCGCCGGTGGGCAGTTGCAGCATCAGGCGCAGGCAGCGCAGTTCCTCGCTGCAGTTGGCGGCACCCAGACGGACATCGCCCAGGGCAGCGCCGGAGGTGGTGACATCGAATACCGTGGCCCCGCCCCGGGTGTAGCGATACTGGTATTGGTCGCGCGGCCGTTGTTCGCGCCCCCCGTTGGGCAAGTTGAACCAGTCATGCCATTGCTCGATGCCGGCATCCAGCACGCCGCCGCCGGTGACCAGCAAGGGCAGCTCGGCACTCAGCTGCCACTGCGCCCAGCGCCACTGCTGGCGGTAGGCCAGCCGCAGGGCCTCGCCGTCGAACAGGGCGGTCTCGTTACCGGCCTGCTCCAGCAGAAACTCGGTGGTCCAATCCAGCTGCAGGCGGCCGTCGCTACCCACGCTGGCGGCATCGGGGCTGGGCAGCGCATGCATGCGCGCCAACGCCCCCTGATTGAACACCGGCAACACGAAGGGCGCGGTCGCAAGCGCGGGCGCTGCTGAAAAACCGCACAAAAGAGCAAGAAAACCGGGGCCGAGCAGGCGCATGGGAGTGAGCATCCTTTGCAAACCGAGCCCGCATTGTGCCCGCTCGCCAGCGGCTTTTCCGGGGGTCGGCCACGGCGGCACCGGTCCGCATCCCGCCTTTTCCAGGTTTCCGGGCGGGTAGCCACCTCTGCTAGCATCCACGACCCCAGTTCTCCTAGCGATTGCGTGCCATGCGTTTTGTCACTGAAAACACGCGGATCAAGTCGATCCGCGACGTCTCCACCCCGGCCCAGGTGCAGGCCGATCTGCCGGCATCCGAAGTGGCGCTGCAAACCACTTTTGATGCACGCCGCGAGATCCAGGATCTGCTGCACGGCCGCGATGACCGCTTGCTGGTGGTCGTGGGCCCCTGTTCGATCCATGACACCAAGGCCGCGCTGGAATATGCGCAGCGCCTGAAGGCGTTGCGGGCGCAGCTCGACAAGCATCTGCTGATCGTCATGCGCGTGTATTTCGAGAAGCCGCGCACCACGGTGGGCTGGAAAGGCCTGATCAACGACCCGGCGCTGGACGACAGCTACGACATCAACCAGGGCCTGCGCGTGGGCCGGCGCCTGCTGCTGGACCTCAATGACATGGGCATTCCTGCCGGCGTTGAGTATCTGGACATCCTGACGCCGCAGTACCTCACCGATCTGGTGGCCTGGGGCGCAATCGGCGCGCGCACCACCGAATCACAGCTACATCGCGAACTGGCCTCGGCGCTGTCCTGCCCGGTGGGGTTCAAGAACGGCACGGAGGGTTCGGTCAAGGTGGCGGTGGATGCGGTGATGTCGGCCAAGCATCCGCATCGCTTCCTGTCGCTGACCCAGCAAGGTCAGGTCGGCATCTTCGAGACCACCGGCAACGAAGACTGCCACGTGATTCTGCGCGGCGGCAGTTCCGGCACCAACTACGACGCCAAGAGCGTGGACGCCGCCTGCGCGGCATTGACCAAGGCCGGCCTGCGTCCGCAGGTGATGATTGACTTCAGCCACGCCAACTCCAGCAAGCAGCACCGCCGTCAGATCGTGGTGGGTCAGGATGTGGGCCACCAGATTGCCGGTGGTGACGATCGCATCATCGGCGTCATGGTCGAATCCCATCTGGTCGAAGGCCGGCAGGACATCGCCGCACCGGAGAAGATGACCTACGGCCAGTCGGTGACCGATGCCTGCATCCACTGGGATGACACCGCTGAACTGCTGCGCCATCTGGCCAACAGCGTCGAGCAGCGCCGCCTGCGTAACGCGCGCAGCGCCTGAAGCCAGCCGCCAGTCAGAACAAAGCCCGCTTTCGCGGGCTTTGTTGTTTTAGGGCCGCGCGCGCTTCAGGTGTCCAGCGTCACGAACACGTTGCCGTCGTCCTCAGACACCTTGAAGCTGCGCACCGGCGCCGGCGCCTTGCCCAGTGCAATCAGGTTGTGTGTCCACTTCGGCAGCGGCACGCCGACAAAGCCGTTGACCCAGTCCAGGTTTTCGCCGCTGCACAGATCAAACCGCGAACCGTGCCAGGGGCAGCGTATGGTGCCATCGTCGATCTCGCCCTTGGCCAGCGGCAGCCCCAGATGCGGGCATTTGTTCTCGATGGCACAGAGCTGGCCCTTGGCGCGGGTGATCAGCACCTTGTAGTCGCCCACCCTGGCGGCGTGAAACTCGCCCTCGAACACTTCATCCGACTTTGCGACTTCAATGCGTTGCATAGCGCTCCCCCGTGGCTGCTACTCGGTGCCGAATCAGCTTACGCGCGCTGCACGCCGCAGTCGATCCAGTCCAGCCCCATGTGTATCAGCAAGCCCAAACCGACCAGCCGGGTGCGGCGCAATACCGCCAGTGCCGCATACACCGCTACCGCCGGAGCCTGATGCAGCGGATGGAAGCCGATGCTGCAGCGCTGCGGGTCGTAGATCGGATCGGCGAGCAGATGATCCAGATCGACCAGCATGGTCGCGACCATCACCAGCCAGGCGTGGCGCCAGCGCTCGCGAAAGAACAGCCACGCCACCGCCCCCGGCACCAGGCCGTGCAGCAACAGATGCAGCGCGGCTGCGCCGGTCATCAGACGGTGGACGCCCGTATTGCCGGATCAGCCGCGCAGCCCGGAAATCAGAAGTACTCGCCCTTGAACAGGTTGGCGAACACCACCTGCTCCAGCGTCGGCTTCTCGCCTTCCTTGCGTCCGCCCTTGGAAGCGGAGGACGACGGGAACAGCCGGAAGCCCCGGTTGAGGATGTAGTCGTTGACCT
>JBFJKG010000264.1:0-3775 GCA_041635075.1 Solimonas sp. | reverse complement strand
GCGTTGGTGACCAGCAGTTGGCGGGACATGAGCGATGGCTGAACAGGGAAGCCACCGGATTATCGCACGCAGGCGACTTGGGCCCAGATGGGATGGGCGAATTCAGGAGCAATTCATGCCGGCGGCTTAGGCTGGCGGCGATTACAAGCACAGGAGGATTGCCATGCGTTCCAAGCTTTTGCTCGCAGTTTCGCTGGCTGCGACGGCATTGTTTTCTCACCAGGCGGTCTGGGCCGATCCCCCGGGCTGGGCGCCAGCCCACGGCTATCACGCCGCGCACCGCTACGTGTATTACCCGGAGCGTGAGATCTACTACGCGCCGGATCGCGATCTGTGGTTCTGGATTGACGGCGGCAGCTGGAGTGTCAGCAGCCGGCTGCCGGTGATCTACCAGGCCTACACGGTTGGCGGCGTCAGCATCGATCTTGATGTGGCGCGACCCTATGACCGCCACGTCTATGTGATCGAACGCTATGGCAAGCCGAAGGGCAAAAAGGTGAAGTACAAAGATCACAAGCACGACAAGCACGACAAGCACGACAGGCGGCACTGAGCCGCAAAACCGAGACTCCCGCTGCCCGGCCCCGTGCCGGGCTTTTTTGTAGTGGGGCTGGGTGTTTACCCCGCCCCGCTGCCGGGTGAATGTCTTACAGATTTGTAGGGCATGGCCCGGTACGGTCCAAGCACGTTGGAACTGCAGTCCGGGCGCTCAGGAGTGCCACCGGGTCAGGCAGGACCAGCCAAGCAAGCGCGGCGGTATCGCGCATGATCGAACCAGAACAGAACGGGGGACCCCCTATGACCCGCTTCATCTCTTTGTTGCGTGCCGTACTCGCCGTAGCCGTGGTTACGCTGGCCTGTGCATTGCCGGCGCAGGCGCAACCGATTCGCAACCAGTACATCGTTGTGCTTGAAAGCCCGGAACTCGGTAGTGCGCTGGATCGTGTGAGCCTTGCTGATCGCGTGCAGAGCCTGCTGGCACAGGTCGGTGGTGGACAGGTGCTGGCCCAGTACAGCCAGACGCTGCTCGGCTTTGCCGCGCGCATGACGCCGGTGCAGGCCGAGGCGCTAGCGCGTTTGCCGGGGGTGAAGCTGGTCGAGCAGGACCAGATCATGCGCAGCTCGGCGACCCAGACCGGTGCGACCTGGGGTCTGGACCGTATAGACCAGCGCAATCTGCCGCTCAATGGCAGCTACGTCTACGCCAACCAGGCCGGCCAGGGTGTACATGTCTATGTAATCGATACCGGCCTCAATGCGTCCCATGCCGAGTTCAGCGGGCGCGTCGGGGGCGGACGCAACTTCGCGTCGAATACCAGTGGCAGCCTGTTCTGCCAGCTGCTTGGTATCGGCTGCCCGGCTCCGGATCCGGTCAATACGACGGACTGCAACGGGCACGGCACGCATGTGGCCGGCACCACGGCCGGCACCACCTACGGTGTGGCCAAGCTTGCGACCGTGCATTCGGTGAGAGTGCTGGATTGCGGCGGCAGCGGCGCCAACTCCGGTGTCATTGCGGGCGTCGACTGGGTGGCGGCCAACCGCCAGCTGCCGGCAGTCGCCAACATGTCGCTGGGCGGCGGAAACTCCGATGCTCTTGATGCGGCGGTCAACAGTGCCATCGCCCAGGGCGTCACCTTTGTCGTCGCCGCCGGCAACGACAACGCCAACGCCTGCACCGGATCACCAAATCGGGTGCCGGCGGCGGTGACGGTGGGCTCGACCACCAATACGGACGCGCGCTCGTCGTTCTCCAACTTTGGCGCTTGCGTGGACATCTTTGCCCCCGGGTCGGACATCACCTCGTCCTGGTACACCAGCAATACGGCGACCAACACCATCAGCGGGACCTCGATGGCCAGCCCGCATGTGGCCGGCGCTGCTGCGCTGGTGCTGGGTGCGAATCCGGGCCTGACCCCAAATGAGGTGACGGATGCGCTGGTGGGGAGTGCCACCCTAGGCAAAGTCGGCAATCCGGGCAGCGGCTCACCGAACGCGCTGCTGTATACCGGCAACTGATCGGTCAAGCGTTAATCGAAGGGCGGGCCAAGTGCCCGCCCTTCTTTTTGCGCGTTAGACTGCGCGCCCGCTTTTGATGTGTGCCGCCATGAACCGCGAACAGTTGCTGGCCGTTCTAGATGCTGATGTTCACCCCCTGCTTGGCAGCGGCTGGGTAACGGCGGGCGCTGTGCAGGCCGCGACGGTGAGCCAGGGGCGAGCCGGCGTGCAGATCGAGCTCGGATTCCCGGCGGCGGGTTTGCGTGAGGCGCTGTCAGCGCATCTGCGCGAGGTGATACGCGTCGGGTGTGGCCTTGAAGCCGATGTCGAGCTTCGCTGGCGCGTGGCCAGTCATGCCGTGCAGAAAAATCTTCAGCCGCTGTCTGGAATCCGCAACATCATTGCGGTGGCCAGCGGCAAGGGCGGGGTGGGCAAGTCCACGGTGGCGGTCAATCTGGCGCTGGCGCTGCAGGCCGAGGGTGCGCGTGTGGGCATACTCGATGCCGACATCTACGGGCCGAGTCAGCCGACGATGCTGGGCATGGCACGAGAGCGGCCGACTTCGCCGGATGGCAAGCGCATGCACCCCATACGCGCGCATGGTCTTCAGGCGATGAGCATCGGCTTTCTGGTGGATGACGATCAGCCGATGATCTGGCGCGGACCGATGGTCACGCAGGCCTTGGCGCAACTGCTGGGCGAGACTGCCTGGGAGGATCTGGACTATCTGATCGTTGATCTGCCGCCAGGCACTGGCGACATCCAGCTGTCGCTGTCGCAGCGGATTCCGGTCAGCGGCGCCGTGATCGTGACCACGCCGCAGGACATTGCGCTGTTGGACGCGCGCAAGGGCCTGCAGATGTTCCGCAAGGTGGGTGTGCCGGTGCTGGGCATCATCGAAAACATGGCCTGGCACGTGTGCACCGAATGCGGTCACCGTGAAGCCCTCTTCGGCGAGGGCGGTGGCGCGGGCATGGCGGCGCAATACGGCAGCGAGTTGTTGGGCCAACTGCCACTCGACATCCGTATCCGCCAGCAGGCGGACGGCGGTTGTCCGACCGTTGCGGCCGAGCCCGAAGGCGAACTGGCGGGGCGATATCGAGATATCGCACGGCTGGCGGTGGCACGACTGGCCTACGGGCAGGCGGCGGACAGCTTCCCGGAGATTTCGATCACCGACGACTGAAGTTGGCGCTCGCTGGCTGGCGCGCCAGCTCCGGTGCAATTTCGGTGTGTCGCACGTGCATTTGATGCCTGCCTGCGCACACCGAGCCGGTCGCTGGCTAGAATGCGCCCCAAGGCCGGTCATCACGCTGTGCGGTTTGCCGGGCTATATCGGCGCCGCCGGCACCGGCGAACTGTACTGGGTGACTAGCACCCGGATTGAACAAGACAAGAAGACATGAGCATCAAATCCGACAAGTGGATCCGCCGCATGGCTGCCGACGGCATGATTGAGCCGTTTGAATCCGGACAGGTCCGGCATGTGGATGGCAACAAGATCGTCTCCTATGGCACGTCCAGCTATGGCTACGACGTGCGCTGTGCGCGCGAGTTCAAGATCTTCACCAATATCAACTCGACGATAGTCGATCCGAAGAACTTTGATGAAAAGTCCTTCGTCGACGTGCACTCAGATGTCTGCATCATTCCGCCGAATTCATTCGCGCTGGCGCGCACGGTCGAGTTCTTCCGGATTCCGCGCTCGACGCTGGTGGTCTGCCTCGGCAAGAGCACCTACGCGCGCTGCGGCATCATCGTCAACGTCACGCCGCTG
>JBFJKG010000263.1:0-3778 GCA_041635075.1 Solimonas sp. | reverse complement strand
GAGCGTGTACGAACCGGTATACTTGCGCATGGCGATACCTTCCCCGCGGGTTGCGCCTGAATGGGCAAACTCTAGACGGCTCAATCGCTTGCCGTCAACTTTGGCAGTCGTTTCTTAACACATGGCGCTTCTACAGATCCTTCAGCACCCCGATCCCCGCCTGCGGCAGAAAGCCAAACCGGTAACGGTGTTCGACCGCGCACTGCAGACGCTGATCGATGACATGTTTGAAACCATGTATGCCGCACCCGGCGTTGGGCTGGCCGCAACCCAGGTGGGCGTCGCACAGCGCCTCGCGGTCATGGACTGCGCCGAGGACCAAGGCGCGCCGTTGCCGATGGTGATCATCAACCCGGAAATTGTCGACCCCTCCGACCGCCAGGAGATGGAAGAAGGCTGCCTGTCGGTGCCGGGCGTCTCGGACAAGGTCCAGCGCTACAACCACCTGCGGCTGCGCGCACTGGACCGGCATGGCAAGCCTTTTGAACTGGTCGCCGAAGGCCTGATGGCGCAGGCCGTGCAGCACGAAATTGATCATCTCGACGGCAAGCTGTATCTCGATCATCTGTCCAGCCTGAAGCGCGAGCGTCTGCTGAAGAAACTGCGCAAGCAGCAGGCCTCGTGAGGCGAGTCGCTTGAGGCTGATCTTCGCAGGTACGCCGCCGTTTTCGGTCACCGCGCTGGAAGCCCTGCACGCTGCTGGTCACGACATTGTCGGGGTCTATACCCAGCCGGACCGGCCCGCCGGCCGCGGGCGCAAGCTGACCCCATCGGCCGTGGCCGAGCGCGCCGCCGCACTGAAGCTGCCGCTGTTCAAGCCCGAGAAGCTGCGCGGCAACGAGGCGGCGCTCGCGGAGTTGCGCGCGCTGCGCCCAGAGGTGATGGTGGTGGTGGCCTACGGGCTGCTGCTGCCGCAAGCCGTGCTGGATGTGCCGGTCCACGGCTGCCTCAATATTCACGCATCGCTGTTGCCGCGCTGGCGTGGAGCCGCACCGATCCAGCGCGCGATCGAAGCCGGTGACATCGAGACCGGCGTCACCATCATGCAGATGGATGCCGGTCTGGACACCGGCCCGATGCTGCTGCACGGCACCACCGCCATTACCGACCAGACGACGGCGGCCGCGCTCCATGACGCGCTCGCCGCGCAGGGCGCAGCGTTGATCGTTGAAGCGCTGACACGACTGCAACGCGGTGAACTGGTGCCGACCCCGCAGCCCGAACGGGGCGCAACCTACGCCGCGAAGCTCAGCAAGGAAGAAGCGCGTGTGGACTGGTCGCAGCCGGCGGCCGAGATTGCCCGACGTATCCGCGCCTTCAACCCCGCGCCCGTTGCCTGGAGCGAACTGGAAGGCGAACGCGTGCGTCTGTGGCTGGCCCGAGCCCACAGCACTGCCGTTGCTGCTTCCCCTGGAACCATCGTCGGCTGGGATGCTGATTCCATCCGCGTCGCAGCCGGCAGTGGTTGCGTGGATTTGCTGAAGCTGCAGTGGCCCGGCGCAAAGCCACAGGACGCTGCGACCGTCGCGCAGGCGCGCAAGCTCACGGGGCTGCGCTTTGCTGCCGAATGACGCCGATGGCCACCGACCCCACTCCGCCTGATCCCGAACTGCCGGAGCGGCCCGAGCGCCCGGATTGCTGCCTGGGGGGCTGCGCAGTGTGCGTGCTCGACGACTACCAGGACGAGGTCGAGGCCTGGGAACGGCGCGTTGCCGAAATTCTCGCCGAGCGGGAACGCCGCCGTTCGGCTACGCCTGACTAGCGCTGGAAGCGGACCCGGGTTGCCCCCGCCACGGATAGCGGCCCCACCGCGGAAGGACGCAGTGCGTTAGTGGGGATATACCCGGACTCGTTGGCCAGCCGCGACCACCCTTGTGCATCGGCATAGATGCGCACTTCGCTACCCGGCGACAGCCGCGCCACTACCCGCCCGGTGATCGAAGGTTCGTCACGCACCGGCACGTAGGCCTTGCCAACATTGGCAACGATGATCGGCTGCGCTTCGCTTTCCGCTGCCGTTGCCGGGGTCAGTGACTGCAGGGCAGACCGGTGCACGAAGCCACCGCGGTCACGCACCGAAAACCAGTCACTGCGAGCGGTGGCGATCACCGCCAGCTCGCTGGAAGGCTCCAGCGTCGCGCGTACCGGCGCCTGAAGCGAAGGGGCTGCGCGCAAATTGACCCGTGTAGCGAGGGTGCGCGCGATATAGGTGGGCGCATCGGCGCTGGGTTGCACCTCAAATGCCTCACGCACGGCGGCAACGACCGCTTCTCGCTGATGATTATTGGCGCGTGGGGCGCCGCGAATCACGCGGCCGGCCAGAGCATTGAATTCATATTCCGCGACAGCGGTGACTTCCTGAACCAGGCTGTCGCAGGGTGCCTGCTTGACCATGGAACGACCACCAGTAGGTTCGGTTGCCGCCGCCGAACTAGGCTCGCTCAACACCCAGGTCTCGATACGAAACTGGTATACGCAACGGTTGTCACCCAGCTTGCCGGCTACCACCGTAAGCGTCGGCAGTACTGCGCCGTTGCCGCTACGGTTGGCCAAGGGCTCAAGTTCCTGGGAGAAATGACGGGGCAGGCGCGCCTCGCCATCGACCACGGCGCTCAGGAACGTCCGCAATCCGTCCGTAGGAAAAGCGGGCAAATCCCCTGCCCACCCCACTCCGGTCAGGCAGGCCATCCCGCCTGCTGCCAGCTGCTTCCACATGGCCCACAACCCCCAACCCTTCTCGTTATCTGCCGATGGTAGTCAGACTAGGGGGTGGATTGCCACCCACGCGGGTGGTGGCCCCATAGTAAATGGGGCCCACGGGAAAACCCTCGGACCGGGGCCGGCGCCTTCAGTCTGCCGCCGCGAGTTCGGTCGCGGGCACCATCGGGAACACGATGCTGGACGGGTGTTCGGCGTCGCTGTGCACCGTCAGCAGCCCCACCGCCTGATCGAGCAGGTCCGCGACCGGCGGCAGGCCATGCGGAAAGTCGCTAGCCCCTACGGTGACGCGGAGCCGGTGCCCTTGCTTGATCACCGCACTGGTCGGGAACACCTCCACCGGCAGATGCACGATCGTCCCGGAGCCTACGGCCTGCAGCGAAGCCGCGGTGAACGGGTGCCAAGGCTGGATCATCTCGCCGTTCAGGAAGCGCGAGCGCGAGCTATCAACCTGTCGCAGCGATGCCGTGAGTATGCCGTTGGTAAGTTCGCGCGAGCTGCCGTCCGGCGCCACATCGGTTACCCGCACCAGCACGCTGGCATCCTCGGCCGTTGTCGAGATGTATAGATCCGCCTGAATGGGCCCGTTGAAGTAGTAATCCCGCTCTAGCACCGGCGTCGAGTACGCCAGTTCAAGCAGCGGCAGCTCGTTGGGCTGGTTGTCGCTGCTGAAGCACGGCACCGGAGTAAGACCAACGATGCCGGCCGTCCACTGCGAAGTGCTGGTTGAACAGATGCCGTTCAGCGGCTGCTGAAGTGTGACGTTGGCCGCCTCGTCGGCTGCGGGCGAGTCCGCGCTCAGCGTCTGGTCGCCGCGCAGATACAGGCGGTCAGCGCGAGCCGATGGATGGGGCCAGTCGCTGACCGTCACGTAGCGTTCCTCGCCGTACAGGTACTGGGTCACATTTGGCACCGTCGCGGCGCCGGTCGGCAGGTCCTTCAGATACCGGTCGAACCACATCAGCGCGATCTGATCCAGATTCGGCACGCCGTCGCGCGGCAAGCCTGCACCGGTGGAGCCGTCGAGATGCTGCCAGGGGCCGATCAACAGCTTGGTCGT
>JBFJKG010000262.1:0-3801 GCA_041635075.1 Solimonas sp. | reverse complement strand
GCTAGTGCCGCCAGCAGGCCCCGCTGGTCCTCGGCATTCTGTGCGTAGGCGCAGACCGCCATCACGAACAGGCTGTCGGCGAGCTTGTCCATGATGACGCGCTGCCCGAGTAGGCCGTGATGGGCGGAGTAGCTCAGCACCTTGGCCAAGTCACGAAAGGCCTCGCCGCCCTCATTGGCGCGTACCACGAAGCTGGCGGGCAGTGCATCGATTAGCGGATTGCGGGCTCCGGATTCAAACTCGAATTCGCCACAGATCAGCGTGCTGAAGCCCGGTACTTCTTGCTCGCCCTCCTCAGGGGGCATCAGCGTGTTGCAGAGGCTATGAGCGCTGCCGCGCGGAAACACGATCAGATCGCCTTCGGCCAACGCGACCGGCTCTGGCAGGGCCGGACTGTGTACGCAACAGACGCCGCGGTCGATCAGATGAAACAGGCCTTTCCCGGTCTGGGGCTCGGCTTCAAACCACGAGCCGCAAAGCTCGGGCACCGCGACCACAGACACATGCAGCTGATGCGCATTGAGCACCGCTTCCAACACCGCGTCGCGTGAACGATCCGTCATAACTCCAGTACGCCGTGTGGCAGCCTCCATGCAGCGTTGCAGCCTAGGATTGCCCAACTGCCAATAGATTCAATTGCGCGTGCCGATCCGTTCTCACGTCCACCTACTCGATGCGCCTGCGTGCCAGCGCGCGGATCGGGTGGTGCTCGGCGGCGGATAGCGTCGTGGCCCACACTCATTTCGTCAACCTTTCGGTAGAGGAGACCGAGAGGCTGGTAGGCAAGGCACTGCCGCTGACCAGGTCTGTGCTGAGCACGGAGTGCTGGTGGGCGCTGATTCGGGACTTCTGTGCCTTGTACTACTGCTGCGAGCCGGAGTTGCACAAGGTGGCGGAAGAGGTGCTGGACTATCTCGATGGCGAGCATCGTGGCGGCAAGACCGGCTTTCCGGGCTTTCTATGCGATCTGGTGCATTGCGAATGGCTGCGGCTGGCGCTGCCGGCCATCGCACTGGATCCCGCTCCGACGGTGGCCGCTGATGGTGATCTGCTCGAGGGTGTGCCGGTGCTGGCGCAGCGGCTATGGCTGTCCAGCTATGACTATCCGGTTCACAGCATCAGCGCCGCTTATGCGCCGATCCGGCGTCTTGCATCTCCGCAGCGCTGGTTGGCGTATTGCAATGATGAAGGCAGCCTGCATTGGCTGAAGATGAATGAATTTGGTGTGCGCGTGCTGGAGTGCCTGGAAGCGGAGCCCGCGCTTGCAGGTCGGGCGCAGGTGACCGCAGCGGCCCAGCAGATGGGACTATCGCCCGCAGATGGACTGCAGCTGGGGCTGGCTCTGCTGGCCCAACTGCGGTCGGTCGGTGCAGTCCGCGGTACGCTGCAGGTGCTACCAGCCAAGCCCGCGGCGCCGTTATTTTCGCGCTTGTTCAGGAGCTTCCGATGAATCGTCGTCAATTGTTGCTGTCGTCCCTCGCGGTGTTGCTGGTGCGAACACAAGGCGCGCTGGCCGCGCCTGCTGCCGCGAGCCAAGCCGAGGTCAGACCTCTGATGAAAAGCAAGAAAGCGTGGCGTGCCCTGCTATCGCCGGCGCAGTACGCCGTGCTGTTTGAAGAGGACACCGAACGTCCTTACAGCAGTGCGTTGAATGCAGAGAAACGCGACGGACACTACCTGTGCGCCGCCTGCAACCTGCCGCTGTTCGAGGCGAGTGCCAAGTTTGATAGCGGTACCGGCTGGCCCAGCTTCTGGCAGGCGATCGCAGGTCGCGTGGCAACCAAGACCGATTTCAAGCTGGTCTGGCCGCGCACCGAGTATCACTGTGCGCGCTGCGGAGGCCATCAAGGCCACGTGTTTGACGATGGTCCGGCGCCGACCGGCAAACGCTATTGCAATAACGGGCTGGCGCTGAACTTCGTGCCCGCAGAGCAGGCCCTGCCCGAGTTGAGGAGCTGAAGAATGACAATCAAGCCGATGTTAAGGAGCCTGCTGGTGCTGGGCGGCATGCTCTGCGCGAACATGACGGCCGTTGCCGACGAGCCGCAGACGGCGATATTCGCCGGGGGCTGCTTCTGGTGCATGGAGTCGCCGTTTGAGTCGCTGGACGGCGTCATCTCGGTAGAGTCCGGCTACACCGGCGGCCACGTTAAAAACCCCAGCTACGAGCAGGTCTCTGCCGGCGGCACCGGTCATGCCGAGGCCGTAGAAATCCGCTTTGACGCCAGCAAGGTCAGCTACCAGAAGCTGCTGCAGGTGTTCTGGCGCAATATTGATCCGCTGGCCAAGAATCGCCAGTTCTGCGATCAGGGCAGTCAGTATCGATCCGCGATCTTCTATCTGAACGAACAACAGCGGCAACAGGCAGTCGCCAGCCGTGATGCGCTGATCGCCTCGCACACGCTACCGGGCCCGATCCAGACCGAAATTGTGGCGGCCGGCACGTTCTATCGTGCCGAGGAATATCACCAGGATTACTACCGCAAGAACCCGCTCCGCTACGCGTTCTACCGTCGCGGCTGCGGGCGCGACGCGCGCTTGCAGGAACTCTGGGGTGACAGTGGCCACTGATACGGCAGGACCCACCTGCCGTGCGCTGCCTCGTTGATACGGGCGCGGCTGGCGGAGTCCTAGCCGCAGGACTCCGCCACAACAGTGTCGATCAGCGCTGGCGCTGCAGCACCGTCTCCCAGCGGTTGGAGTCCTGTGACTTGAGCACTTCGTCCTTGTTGGCGACGAGGTAGATGCCACTCCAATAGCCAAACTTGGCAGCCCCCGGATTCTGGGTTTCCGGAGACAGGTCGAGCTTGCGCGCGCAATCCTCGATCGTCAGGTTCGCAAACTTCTGCCACTGGCCGTTGATCTTGAGTGAGCAGGTACGGCGCGTACCGGATTCGATCACCGGGGCCGAAGGGCCCGCCGGGCGTGTGCTGGCCACGACTGCCGCTGCGGCCGCCGGTGCCGCGGTAGTCGTAGCTGCGGGTGCGGCCGCCGCCGGCGCCGCGACGGCCTCCTCCTGCACTGCAGCCAGCACGGCGCTGGTGGCGCGGCTCGGGCTGCCGAGGCTGCCGCCCATGGACGCGATCTCCGACTTCAGGCCTGCCGGGCTCCAGGTACTGCCCTGATCATTGGAGCGATAGAAGTAGTACTCGTCGGCGGACACGAGGGTGCCGCCCCACAGCCCGAACTTGAAGCCTTGCTCGTTGTATCGGGGGACATGCGCCTCGACCGCATTCAGGCAGGCGGTCAGGGTGCCGTCGCCGAGGCTTTCCCAGCGGTCATTGGCATGAGCCTGGCAATTCAGGACGGGCTCCTGCGCCGGGGCGGCGAACGCCGCGCCCAGGCAGAGCAGTGAGATCCAGCGGAAGTGCGAAACACGCATCGGCAATCCCCACGGTGATGGTCTGGGTTGATTTCCAGCCGATGATAACGGACCCGGCCACCTCACGGCAGCCCATCCGTGGCTCAGGCCGCTGGCTCAGGCCCGGTACGACCGCGCAGACGTGCCAGGAATCCGAGTACGCGGGTGGCTACACCCGGATCTTCTGCCTGCCGAATACCCTCTACTGCATGTGTCTGCTTCAGCATTGGAGCGGTCTTCAGCAGGCGGTGATGGCGCAGGCCGCTGCTGATGCTCATGCTGAACGAGCCTCTTCGCAATGGCTTGGGCAGCAGACGATAGACCTGCCCCTGGTTGATCAGGCCGATGAACACGGATACATCCTGGAACGGGGTCAGCACGATCGTGACGATCTCCGGGTGTTCTGCCTTCAGCAGTTTCAGCAGGGCAGTGACGTTCTC
>JBFJKG010000261.1:0-3827 GCA_041635075.1 Solimonas sp. | reverse complement strand
CGGCCTGCTGATGCCGGTCGGCACGATCGCTGACCGGCATCGGCCCAATGCATCGTCACGCCCTGGTGATCTGCCCTTGTCACAGCCAACCGGAGTCGAGATGGACAACGAGAGTCCCGATCAGGCGCTCGAATACGTCGGATTCTGGGCTAGGACCGGCGCCACGCTGATAGACACGATGCTGTTGCTGATGGTGACCATTCCCCTGATGCTGTTTGTTTACGGCGCGGGCTACTGGAACGACACAGCGCTGATCAAGGGGCCTGCCGGATTCGTGATCGAATGGCTGCTGCCCATCGTCGCCATCCTGCTGTTCTGGCATCTGGCGCAGGCCACTCCGGGGAAGATGGCGGTCTCTGCGCGCATCGTCGATGCCAGGACCGGCGCCGCACCCAGCATGCGCCAATGGATTGTTCGCTATCTCGGCTACTTTGTTTCCACAGTTCCTCTGTGCATGGGGTTCCTGTGGGTTGCCTTCGATGCCCGCAAGCAGGGCTGGCACGACAAGCTGGCCGGCACGGTGGTCGTTCGGCCCAAGAGTCGCGAGGCCCGCACCGTTGAGTTCCCGGAACGCAAGCCGTAATCCGATTTTCCGCCCCTTCCAACAATGGACACCTAGATAACGAGATGAATGGCTACTTCGTGGTAACAGGATTGCTGTTCTTGTTGGTAGGCCTGCGCGCACTGCTGAACCCGATTGCTGCGGTGGCCACGCCCTATTCGCTTACCGCCGACAGCGTTGATGCCAAGAACTATCTGCGTTCGGGGGCGGGGGGCGTTGCCATCGCCTGCGGCGGCGTGTTCCTGGCCGCGGTGTTCGTCCCGAGCCTTGCATTCGCAGCCCTGGTGGTTGCAGTGACGCTGCTGGGCGGCCTCGTATCCGGCCGCCTGTTCAGCCTGGCGGTAGATGGGCAGCCTGGCATCACGCCGTGGATTGCCGGCGCAGCAGAGTGTCTCGGGTTGGTGATGGGCCTCTACTGGCTATGGCAACTCCTGACGACAGGACGGTAGCGAACCCTACAGAATGGCCGTGGCTGACGCGGGAGCATTGGGCATGACTCAAGAAAGCTTTGAAACCTCCCGCAATCATGGTGGCCGCCACTACGCTCTGGCGCGGTTGGCTGGCACCTGGCAAGGTCGCTCCCGCGTCTGGTTGGAACCCGACAAGCTCGCGGACGAATCGAACATCTTCGGCACGATCCGCGTGGTGCTTGGCGGTCGCTTCGTGATCCACGAATACCGGACCGAGTTTGGCGGCGAGTCGCAGCAGGGCATCGCGATCATCGGCTACCACCTTGACCGTCAGCGCTTCGAATCCGCCTGGATCGACAGCTTCCACACCGGCACCAGCATCATGATGTCTGCCGGAGTTGACGGCGGCGCCAGCACAGCGGTGCTCGGACACTACGGCGATGGCAAGGGTGGCCCCGACTGGGGCTGGCGGACCACGCTGGATCATGTGGACGAGGACCACCTGCTGATTACCGCTTGGAACATCACCCCGGAAGGCGACGAGGCCAAGGCGTTGGAAGTCAGCTACGCACGCCGCCGAGAGATCACCTAGCGCCGTGATCACGCCATACGGAAACCTGCCGATGAAACTTCCCTTGCAGCTGCTGGCGCGCGATTCACTGCTGGTCTGCGCAACATTGGGTTTGTGGTTCTGGAGCCGGCAGTTGGACGGCCTGTCGACGCCCCTGGCCGTATCGGTTGCCATAGCCGCAGGGGTGATGACCGCTGTCAGCGGCTATCTGGCGCATGAGTGGGGCCACCTGTGCGGCGCGCTACTGCGCGGCAGCGTAGTTGAGCTGCCCAAGGGGATAACCGCCGTATTTCTGTTCAAGTTCAACTCTGAGCAGAACAGCCGCGAGCAGTTCCTGTGGATGAGCATGGGCGGATTCGTGTCCAGCGCCTTGATCGTCGCGCTGCTGCTGGCGCTGCTGTCGTTCGACCGACTGGCCGATCAGGTCGCACTGGGCCTGACGCTGGCCGGCGTGATCGCAACGCTGGTGCTCGAAGTGCCCCCGGCCGTGCGGGTCTATCGCGGAGCCGCCTTGCCGCGCGGCGCGGCCTATAGCGGCTCTTAGCCGTGCGCACCGCCAACCGCTGATCAGCTGGCACCAGATCGCTTCTTGTCGGGCTTGCGGCGATCGTCCGCTGTTGCCGGGCCGATGCGAGTGGGTGAGAACGACGGTGGATCGGAGGCTGGAAACGAGTCGTAGGAGGCCTGATCCACGACATCCTCCGCATCCACCTCCGGCGCCTGCTCGCGGGCCGTCTCCGTGCGGCGCTTGATCAGGTGCAGCGTGGGCCGACGGGCGTCGGTGTTGGCGTCGATGGTTCGCGGCAGCGCCGGCTTGGCTGCCGATTCAAAGTCTTGTCCCATGGCCTTCTCCAGTGCAGGTGGGCTGCCGCGGCACGCCTGAAATGGCTGCAGCAGCAGGTCCGGTTTACCGTAACGAACGCCGGCAAACTCGCGGCTGAACAGGCGCGATGACGCCCTCGATCAGGGATGCACGTCCTCAAGCTCGCTCAGATCGTCGCGGTTGAGTCCGTACTTGCGCAGCTTCTCCACCAACGTGGTGCGCCGGGTATTGAGCAGCTTCGCTGCGTGGGCCACTACACCGCCGGCCTGGCGCAGTGCCTGCCGGATCAGATTCAGCTCAATGCTCTCGATATGGTCCTTGAGATTGACCCCATCTTCCGGCAGTTCATCCTGGGCCGGAGCCTGAGCCGGCACGTAATCGGAACTGCGCTGCGCGATGACCGGGGACGGCAGGGTCATCGGGTAGCTGCCGCCGCTGCCCACGGCCACCAGACGCGGCAACGCTGCGCCGTGCTCGAGTTGCGCCGCGGCTTCGGCAGCCTGTGCCCGATAGCGGGCCGGCAGTTCGGCAACCGTCACGGTAGCCCGTGGGTGCAACACCGCCAGGCGCTCAATCAGGTTGGCCAGCTCACGTACATTCCCCGGCCAGTGATAGGCACGCAGCGCATGCACTGCGTCCGGCGCCAGTCGCACCTGACCGTGGCCGCTGCGATCCAGCGCCTGTACGAGATCATCAATCAGCAGCGGCAAGTCCTCCAGGCGCTCGCGTAGCGGCGGCATCTCCACCGGAAACACATTGAGCCGGTAGTAGAGGTCTTCACGGAAGGTGCCCTTGACGATGGCGTCTTCTAGATTGCGATGGGTCGCAGTGATGATGCGAACGTCGCACTGCGAGCTGCGATTGGATCCGACGCGCTCATAGGTGCGCTCCTGCAGCACCCGCAGAATCTTGACCTGCATCGGCAACGGCATGTCGCCGATCTCGTCGAGAAACAGCGTGCCCCCATCGGCCATCTCGAAGCGGCCGCGGCGTGCAGTGATGGCTCCGGTGAATGCGCCCTTCTCGTGGCCGAACAGCTCACTCTCAAGAAGGTCATGCGGAATCGCGCCGCAGTTGACCGCAACAAACGGGCGACCGCCGCGCAGCGACTGCTCGTGTATGGCGCGCGCAACGACCTCCTTTCCGGTACCCGACTCGCCGGTGATCAACACCGTGGTATCAAAACCCGCAACCTGCTCGATCATCCGTCGCAGACGGCGCACCGCGCCCGACTGCCCGGTAGGACCCGACTGGCGCACCGGATGCGTAGCCTGCTCCATGTTCAGCAGCCCGGCCCGGCGCAGCATCTCGTTCAGCTGGGTGTAACGCACCGGAGTATCCAGCGACAGGCAGGCGCTGACATCCAGCTTGCAGTGCTCTCGTACGCTGTCGAAATACGGCTGCAGCACCAGTAGCGGCGGGTGCATGCGATCACGGCGCAACCAGTCGACGAAGGAGGCG
>JBFJKG010000260.1:0-3833 GCA_041635075.1 Solimonas sp. | reverse complement strand
AGCATGTTCCTGCGCGGCTACATGTACGAATTCCTGGAGCTGTTCGCACCTCACCTCAAACGCGAACATGTCGACGAGATTGCCGCGATCGCGGACGCTGGTGAGCGGCGACAGCGGACCCGAGAACTGTTCCCTCAGCTGACGGGTGGCGTGCGCTGAGCAGCCCCCTCTATAACCGCGAGTTCTGTGCTTAGACCGCCGTAGTGCTGTATGTCGGCATACGCAGGCTGGTAACCTTCGCACCCCTGCAGCAGCGGCCACCCCATGTACCGTTACGACGCCTACGATCAGCAACTCGTTGACCAACGGGTCAGCCAGTTCCGCGACCAGACACAACGCTTCCTCGCCGGTCAGTTGCCGGACGAGGAGTTTCGTGCGCTGCGCCTGCGCAATGGCCTCTACATCCAGCGATTTGCGCCGATGCTGCGCATCTCGATCCCGTATGGCCTGCTGTCGGCGCAGCAGGTGCGCATGCTGGCGCACATCGCACGTACCTACGACAAGGACTACGGCCACTTCACGACACGCCAGAACATTCAGTTCAACTGGCCCAAGCTGGAGCAGGTGCCCGATATCCTGGCGGATCTCGCCAGCGTGCAGATGCACGCGATCCAGACCTCGGGCAACTGCATCCGCAACGTCACCTCGGACCACCTGGCCGGGGCTGCCCGTGACGAGCTGATCGACCCCCGTCCGTACTGCGAGATCACCCGGCAATGGGCAACGTTCCACCCCGAGTTCAACTGGCTGCCGCGCAAGTTCAAGATCGCATTCTCCGCCACCACCTCGGATCGCGCGGCCACGCGGGTGCACGACATCGGCGTGCATCTGGTCCGCAACGCCAGCGGTGAACTGGGCTACTCGATCTTCGTGGGCGGCGGCCTAGGCCGCATGCCGATGCTGGGGCACCGGATACGCGAGTTCCTGCCGGAGCTTGATCTGCTGTCCTATCTGGAAGCCATACTGCGAATCTACAACCGGCTTGGACGGCGCGACAATATTCACCGAGCGCGCGTCAAGGTCTTGGTCAAGGCGCTGGGCCCGGAAAGGTTTGCGGAGTTGGTCGAAGCCGAGTGGGCGCAGATCAAGGACGGCAATCTGAAGCTGCAGGCGGCCGATCTGGAGCGGATGCGCGCGCGCTTCGACCAGCACAGCTACCGCACGGACGCGGCAGCCGATCCTCACTTTGCGCGTGCGGTTGCCGGTGACAGCGCATTTGCGGCGTTCGTCAAGCGCAATGTGAAGGACCACCGCGTTGACGGGTACAAGGTCGTCTTCGTATCACTGAAGGCACCCGGCGTGGCCCCAGGTGATATCACCTCCGAGCAGATGGAACTGGTGGCTGATCTTGCAGAGCGCTACAGCTTCGGTGAGGTGCGGGTCACGCATGATCAGAATCTTGTGCTGGCCGAGGTCGCACAAGCCGACGTTCATGCTGTCTGGGAAGCCCTGCGCAGCAAGGGGCTGGCCACGCCCAATATTGGTCTGCTGACCGATCTGATCTGCTGCCCAGGCCTGGATTTCTGCTCGCTGGCCAATGCCGGCTCAATCGGCGTGGCAGAAGACATCGGCGAGCGCTTCGAGCAGCTCGACTACCTGTATGACATCGGCGAGATCAAGCTGAAGATGTCGGGCTGCATGAACGGCTGCGGCCATCATAGTGTCGGCCACATCGGCATCCTCGGCGTCGATAAGAAGGGCGAAGAGTGGTACCAGGTGACCTTGGGCGGCTCTGCCGAGAACGACGCCAGCCTCGGTGATCGCACGGGCCCTTCATTCGCCCGAACCGAAATTGCGGGGGCCGTGGAAACCATCGTCAAGGTGTATCTGGAGCAACGCGAATCGGACGATGAGTGTCTGCTCGAGTGCTATCGCCGCGTTGGCATGGAACCGTTCAAGGCGCGTCTGTATCCGCAGGAAGCCATCGCATGAATGCTCTCATCCGCGATCAGGAACTCGTTACCGACACGTTCATCACTCTGGCCGATGACGACGCACTCCCCTCCCACGGCGCCGTGCTGGTGTCATGGGACCGCTGGCAGTCCGACCGCGAGGCCTTGCGGGCCGCTGCGCTGAGTATTGGTGTGCAGATACCTAACACGCTGGATCTGTCCGAATCAGCGCAGGCGCTGCTGGACCGCCCGGTGATTGCGTTGAGCTTCCCGGCCTTCGGGGATGGCCGCGCCTACAGCCAGGCCCGATTGCTGCGCGACCGCTATCGTTACCAGGGTGAAATCCGCGCCTGTGGTCAGGCCGTGGTGCGCGATCAGCTACAAAGCATGTGGCGCAGCGGCATCAACAGCTTTGCCTTGCGCGCAGATCAGGACCCCGCAGTTTGCCTGCGGGCATTCGCAGATTTCAGCACAGCCTATCAACCCGCGACGGACGAGCTGGTTCCAGTGTTCATGCGTCGGCGTAGCGAAGCCGCACCAGCGGATTAATGCTGAGGGCTGATGCTATGCGCTCCGTTCATGTAGGAGCGTAGCGCGGTGGGCACCTCGATGCTGCCGTCGGCGAGCTGATAGTTCTCCAGGATCGCAACCAAGGTGCGTCCAACCGCAAGGCCACTGCCATTGAGCGTGTGGACCAGTTCGGGCTTCTTGCTTTCAGGGCTACGATAGCGCGCCAACATGCGTCGGGCCTGAAAGTCTTCGCAATTCGAGCAGGACGAGATCTCGCGATAGCGTTGCTGGCTCGGCAGCCAGACTTCGAGGTCATAGGTCTTGCTGGCGCCGAAGCCCATATCTCCGGCGCACAACGCCAGCACACGGTAGGGCAGCTCCAGCTTCTGCAGTATGGCTTCGGCATGGCCGGTCAACGCTTCGAGGGCGGCATAGGAATCTGCCGGATCCACGACCTGCACCAGCTCGACCTTGTCGAACTGATGCTGGCGAATCATGCCACGTGTATCGCGCCCGGCAGAGCCCGCCTCCGAACGGAAGCACGGCGTATGCGCCACCCACTTCTTCGGCAGCGCCTCATGCGCAAGGATTTCGCCGCGCACCAGGTTGGTCAGCGGTACTTCCGCAGTTGGGATCAACCGCCAGTCCTGTTCGCCGTTCACAGCAAACAGGTCGTCACCAAACTTCGGCAGTTGCCCGGTGCCACGCAAGCTGTCGGCGTTGACGATGTAGGGCACGTACATCTCCTCGTAGCCATGCTCCTGCGTATGCACGTCGAGCATGAACTGCGCCAGTGCGCGATGCAGCCGCGCCAGGCCACCACGCAACACGGTGAAGCGCGCGCCCGTAAGCTTTGCGGCGACAGCGAAGTCCATCTGTCCCAGCGCTTCACCCAGGTCGGCATGATCCTTGGGAGTCGCGATGGTCCGCGGCTGGCCCCACCGACGCACTTCGACGTTGTCGTGCTCATCCTTGCCTTCCGGCACACTCTGATGCGGCAGATTCGGCAGCTCCAGCAACAGCGATTCAAACTCTGCCTGAAGTGCCGCCAAGGCCTGCTCGTTCTCGCTGAGCTGACGCTTCAGTGCGTCCATGCTTTCCAGAATCGGCGCTACGGATTCGCCCTGGGCCTTGGCCTGACCTATGCGCTTGGAGCCGGCATTGCGTTCGGCCTGCAGTTGCTCGGTATGCGTCTGCAGCTGCTTGCGCCGCGACTCCAGAGCCTGGAATTGCTGCAGATTGAATGCAAAACCACGGCGTGCCAGTTGCTGCGCTACCCAGTCAGGCTGGGCCCGCAGGACTTTAGGATCGAGCATCGGAAAGATTCAGTTTGAGGAACAGAAAAAGTGCCCTATTGTAAGGCGCGCATCAGATCCAATGCCGCCCCATCCACAAGCCCAGGCCGCATGCGAGCAAACTCAGCAGCAGATT
>JBFJKG010000259.1:0-3839 GCA_041635075.1 Solimonas sp. | reverse complement strand
GGACCTGCTGGAGTCCGAGTTCTTCGGCCATGAGCGGGGTTCGTTCACCGGTGCGGCCAGCCAGCGCAAGGGACGATTTGAGCAGGCCGACGGGGGCACGTTGTTTCTGGACGAAATCGGCGACATGCCGGCAGACCTGCAGACGCGACTGCTGCGCGTATTGCAGAACGGCGAGTTCTATCGGGTGGGTGGCGTCGCGCCGATCAAGGTAGATGTCCGCGTCATTGCTGCAACCCATCAGGACCTCGATAACCTGGTTCGCGAGAACCGGTTTCGCGAGGATCTGTATCACCGCCTGAACGTGATCCGCGTGCGTATTCCGCCGCTGCGAGAGCGGCCAGAGGACGTGCCGCAGCTGACGCGCCACTTCCTGTTGCGTGCCGCCGAGGAACTACGTGCTGAACCCAAGCGGCTGCGACCCGAGGTCATGGAGCGCTTCAAGGCGTTCTCCTGGCACGGCAACGTGCGCCAGCTGGAGAACATCTGCCGTTGGCTTACCGTGATGGCACCGGGTCAGGATGTGCATCCTCAGGATCTGCCACCGGAAATGCAGGACGAGACCCCCGCGCACGCCACGGTTGCCGCGCCGCTGCCGGCGCCGGTTGCGGCGGGCATGGCGCAGGGTGCCCCCATGTCGCAATCCGATTCAGGCGGCGCGCCGAGTCAATGGGACGCCATGCTCAGGGATTGGGCGGCGCGACAGCTCAAGGCAGGTAACAGCGATCTGCTGGGAACCGCGATGCCGCTGTTCGAGCGCACCATGATCGAGGCCGCGCTGGCCGCCACTCGCGGGCAACGACAGGAGGCGGCCAAGCGCCTCGGATGGGGCCGCAATACCTTGACGCGGAAGATCAAGGAACTGGGCATGGACAGCGACGACTGAAGACGCGCGCTCAGCCCGCCAAGCCCGCTAGGCCGCGCAGCAGGACGGCGCTGCTTTCGTCCGCCGGGAAGAAGCTCTCCACGCGCAGCTCGTCCGCGGTCACATCCTGTGGCGTGCCGAACGTGGCCAGCATCGTGAACATGCGCAGATCCATGCCGTTGAGCCTGAAATGCGTCGGCAATACCGGCAGCCGGCTGGCCTCGAGGTCAATCTGCCGCAGCTTTGACGGCAGGCCGGGATAGCGCAGCACTTCATCGAGTACATCCTGCACGTCCGGATGTTCGAGCGCTTCGCGGGCGGTGCGCGCCAGCATCGGCGGCGCAATTTCGTCGAGATTTGCAATCAGCGGCCGCAATCCCTGCGGGTGAAAGGTCAGCTTCAGCAGGTTGCGTGGACCGTTGCCAACCACCCGCTGCCACATCGCCTCGGCATCGCCGGCCAGCGCGGTCAGGCGTTGCATCGCCGTGTTGGCCATGAACAGGTTCCACGCGCGATCGACGACAACGGCGGGATACGGCTCGTGGTGGTTCAGCAGGAGCTCCAGCGCCGACCGCACCGGTTGCATGTCTACGGTTTCCAGCTTGCGCTGCGGATAGATGCCGGCATAACCGGCTGTGTGCAGCAGTCGGTTGCGCTCGCGCAGCGGCAGGTCCAGGGCCTGCGCCAGCTGCACCACCATCTCGCGGCTTGGTAGCGCGCGGCCGGATTCCAGAAAGCTGAGATGGCGTTGCGAGACGTCCGCCTGCAGCGCCAGATCCAGCTGTGACAGGCGCCGCGCGCGCCGCACATCGCGCAGCAGCGCGCCGAATGCCGGTTGATCGGAGCCATGACTTTGCATGGCTGCATTCTGGCATGTGCCTGCATCAGCGCCATTACCTCAAAGGTAATTGAGCCGCGACGTTTCCACGCGCAAGGTGGCGCCGCTACATACCAACGGAGAGTGTCATGAGCAGAACGGTAGGGCTGGTAGTGGTTGCGCTGATTACGCTGGATTTCGCGGTGCTGAGCGCCTACGCGCTGATGCAGCATGGCTACTGGGGGTTATTTGAGTACCAGTTGCAGACGCCGGCGGGATGGCAGGTGTTGGCTGATCTGATCATCGTCTGCCTGCTGGCCATGGCGTGGATGGTGGCCGATGCGCGGCGCACGGGTCGCACGGTCTGGCCCTATCTGCTGACGACCCTGCTGCTGGGATCGTTCGGGCCGCTGGCCTACCTGCTGATCGGTATGCTGGGTGCGCCGGCGCGGCGCCCGACCTTCGCCTAAGGGCATGGCTCAGCCCCCGTCGGTCGCGACGGGGGCTGCTTTCGGAGAGGCGGTGATGGAGAAGGTAGCGGTGGTCATGTTGGTGCTGGTGGGCTTGGTGCACCTGGTGCCGGTAGGGGGCGTGCTTGGCGGCGATCAGTTGCGCCTGCTGTATGGCTTGGCCAGTGATGAGCCCAGTCTGCGCATCCTGCTGCGCCATCGCGCGGTGCTGTTTTCGGGCGTCGGGTTGCTGCTGATTTCGTCTGCGATCGTTCCGGCGGTGCGCCCACTCGCGCTGATCGTAGGGTTGCTCAGCATGCTGAGCTTCATCCTGATTGCGGCGTTGGAGGGTGGCGGCAATGCTGCGATCCAGCGTGTGCTGCGCATAGATGGGGTCGCCAGCCTGGGCCTGCTGCTGGTGGCCGCGTACGATCTGTACCGATACTTCACGGACGCGCCGACATGATCACGCACCTCACGCTGACCTGCGCCGACGGCGTCACGCTTCCGGCGACTGCCTTGCGGGCCGCGGAGTCGTCACGCGGCGCGGTTGTCATCGCCCCCGCCCTCGGTGTGCCGCGCCGTTTCTATCAGAAGTTTGCCGCGTTTCTGCAGCAGCAGGGCTACGACACGCTGTGCTTTGACTACCGCGGGGTTGATGGTGCGGGCGCCGAGGTGCCGGCGGACCAGATCCAGCTCGCCGACTGGGGGCGGCAGGACCTGCAGGCGGCGCTGTCAGCGGTGCAGGCGCAGTTCCGACCGCACCGCATGTTCCTGGTGGGGCATAGCATTGGCGGGCAGGTGCCGGGTCTGGCGACGGCGGCAGTCGAGCTGGATGCGCTGGTGCTGGTGGCAGCTTCGGCGCCGCATCCTGCGCGCTATCTGCTTCGTGATCGCATGCGGATCGAGTTGATGTGGCGGGTGCTGGTGCCGCTCTTGGGGCGCGGGCGCATGTTTCCGGCGCGTAAGCTGGGGTTTGCCTCGGTGGACCTGCCCGCCAGTGTCATGCGGCAATGGGCTGACTGGGGGCTATCGCCCGATTATCTTTTCGATGCGCGGCATCGCCTCGATACCCGCGCCTATGCGTCACTGCAGGCGCCGATGCTGTCCTTCAGCTTCGCCGACGACGCATATGCTTCCCGTGCCGCTGTCGAGGCCCTGCATGCCCACTATCCAGCGGCGAAGATCGAACATCGCCACCTGGAGCGCTCAGCCGAGCAGACCTATGGCCACTTCGGATACTTCCGCGAGTCGCAGCGGGATCGTCTGTGGCGCGATACCGCGGACTGGCTCGCAGCGCAGATTTCGTCCTAGCGGACCACCATGGTCTGCGCCGCCTTGATGATGTCGTCGGATTTGACTTCCCCCGGAACTGCCAGACCGCGCTGCACTGCGGGCCGGGCGCGGATACGGTCCCGCCAGGCGCTGAGCCGATCCAATCCATCGAGACTGACGCCGGCCCAGCTGTGGATGTTGACCCAGGTGAAATGGGCAATATCCGCAATGCTGTATTCGTCGCAGAGGTACTCGCGGTCGGAGAGGCGGGCGTCCAGCACTTCATAGAGCCGTCGGGTTTCCTTGTGGTAGCGCTCGATGACCTCAGGAATCTTGTTCGGCCAGTAGCGGAAGAACACGTTGGCTTGCCCCTGCATCGGACCGAGTCCTCCCATCTGAAACATCAGCCACTGGATGACCTGCGAGCGCGCCTTGG
>JBFJKG010000258.1:0-3842 GCA_041635075.1 Solimonas sp. | reverse complement strand
TACCGTCGGCATCTTTCTGATTGCGATCGCACCGATTCCGGCCATGGAGCGCTTTGCGCTGTTCTGTGGCTTCTGGGCCATCTGGTTGATTCCGACCGGCGTGATCCTGATCTCGCTGCTGCTGGCAGTATTGCCCGAGCCGCGCAATGTCGATCGCCTGGTTGGCAAGGGCAAGAGCAGCGGTGTGCATCAGCAGTTTGTGCGCGTGCTGGCAGCAGTCGGTAGCACCACGCACGGCCGCCGTGCCCGCTGGACCACGGCGATCGTGGTTCTGGGGTCAGCACTGGCGATATACACCGCCGCACAGATCAAGATCGGCAATCCGGTCGAGGGCAGCAATCTGCTGTGGCCGGTGTCGGAGTACAACCAGGCTGTCGCCACGATCAACGAGAACTTTCCAGGCGTAAATACGCTGGAGATCGTGTTCGAGGCCAAGGACCAGAAGAATCCCAGCCGCACGATGCATCACGCCGATACCGTGCAGACGATGCAGCGCATACAGGCGTTGATCGAGCGCGGCGACAATCCACCACGTGCAACGCTGTCGTTCGGTGACTACCTAATGGAAGGCAATCGCCTGTTCAGCGGCGGCAATCCGAAGTGGATGCCCCTGGACCCCAGCGACGCGGCGGTGACCGCGGCTGCGGGCGCCGTCATGGTCGGCAGCAGTCCCAAGGCGTTCTCGAATGTGGTGGACTTCGAGCAGCAGAACGGCACGGTGTCGCTCTGGTACAAGGACAACAAGCAGGGCACGGTCGACGCCGCGCTCAAACAGGCGCGCGCCGCGCTTGAGGATGTCGGCATCGATCACGAGACCTTCCTCGTGCGCCTGGGTACCGGCACCATCGCGCTGCAGCAGGCGATGAATGATGTTGTCAGCCGTTTTCACTGGGTGATTCTGGGGCTGTTGAATCTGGTCATCTTCGCGGCGACCAGCTACGCCTATCGCTCTCCGGTTGCCGGCCTGATCCTGCTGATTCCGGTCAACCTCTCGAACTTCGTGATGAGCGCGGCAATGCACATCATCGGCATCGGCCTTGATATCAACTCGCTGCTGGTCGCCTGTGTCGGCGTTGGCGTCGGCATCGACTACGGCATCTACCTGCTGTCGCGCATCTGCGAGGAGTACCAGACGCATGAAGGGGATTGGGGCGCCACCATCAACGCGGCGCTGACCACGACCGGCAAGGCCATCATGTTCACCGCGTCGATCATGGTGATCGGCATCCTGCCCTGGTACTTCCTGTCCGGCCTCAAGTTCATGGCCGACATGGGCCTGCTGCTGGTGTTCATCATGCTGATCAACATGGTGCTGGCGCTGGTGGTGCTGCCGCTACTGGTCTGGCTGTTCAAGCCCCGATTCGTTGCGCGCAACGACCTGCTGATCGGCGAGGGCGTGGATCTGTCGATGTTCACGTCCGAGGAGCGGACGCTGCCGACGACCGTGGGGCAGCCGGTTTGCACATGAGCGTATTCAATCAAAGGGCGGCGCAAGCCGCCGCAAGTTCAAGGAGCGGCTCAGATATGCGCCGTACCAAGTATCCACATGCCGCAGCGCGAGCGGTGTGCGAATCGTCAACGCTAGCGAACGAGGAGATCTGACAATGCATATCAGGAAATACGATTTCGACTACGGCCGGCGCATGCTGCTACAGAAGGCGGCTGTCGGTGCGGCGGCCGGCGTGCTGGCACCGCTGTGGCCCAACATCGCCCATTCCGCAGACAACGTCAGCAAGGCCTATCCGGACGAGCTACTGCACATCGAGGCCTATACCAAGGGCAAGATCAAGCCGGGTGACGTGATCACCAAGGACAATGTCGAACACGTCAAGGATCTGCTTGATCCGGTTGCGTACATGCACGTCAAGACGATGGGGCGTCGCATTCACATCGTCGATTCAACCAAGGACGTCACCAAGCTGTTTCCGCACGAGTACCTGCAGGGCACCTTGCGCAACAAGGGCAAGGCCAAGATCGGCGCCGACGGCAATGTCTACGATCAGGCCGGCAACCCTTGGGGTGCCGGCATGCCATTCCCGGACCCCAAGGACGGGATCGAGGCCACGGCCAACCTGACGCTGAGCTGGGGTCGTCACGACTACTCGCAGTACGCTGTACGCGACTGGGATATCGCGCCCGACGGCAGCCTCGCGTATCAGTACGACTTCGTATGGGCGGAGCTCAATACCACCGCGCGCAATGACGGCAAGGTCTGGGGCGACAAGAAGGATCTGCTGCGCTACCAGTCGGTGTGGTTCACCGCACCGAACGACACCGCCGGTAGTTCGTTCCTGAACATCTGGAGCTACGACCAGCGCAAGTTCCCGGATCTGTACGGTTACCTGCCGGCGTTCCGGCGCGTGCGTCAGTTCCCCACCAATCAGCGCTTCGAGCCGCTGGTGCCCGGCATCACCTTGTTCCTGTCCGACGCCTGGGCTGCCGGTGATCCGATGTTGACCTGGGGCAACTACAAGATCGTCGAGCGCAAGCCGATGCTGGGCGTGATCGGTAGCCGCAACTTCATGGGCGGTCGCGGTGGCGTCATGGACAACTACGAGCGGCCGGTACATGGCGGCCCCAAGGGCCAGACTTTCCACGATGTGTGGATGGAGCTGGTGCCGGAATGCCTGGTGGTGGACGCCGAGCCGGTCGGTTATCCGCGTGCGCCGGTTGGCAAGAAGCGCACCTGGATCGACGTCCGCAACGGCATGTACGTCGCCTACAACACCTACGACCGTCGCGGCGATATCTGGAAGACGTTCGAGCCGCACTACGCCCAGTACTCGAATGAAAAGCTGACCATCAAGGATGACTCCGGTCACCCCGCATGGTCGTGGGTTGGCGTGCTCAGCCATGATCTTCAGGCCAATCGTATGAGCCGCTTCGTGCAGGCCCGGGAAGTGACCGGTGGCTACAAGAGCGGCTACGACGCCAAGATCATCAACGGCCAGGATGTCTACAACAAGTATCTGACCGTGCAGGCGATCACCCGTCTGGGTACGGCCTGAGTCCATGCGCCTGTCCGCCCCCCTTGCAACCCTCGGCGTCGGCCTGCTGCTGGCCGGCGCCGGTGGGCTTTGGGCCGCGCAGTCCGCGCCTGCCGATCAGACCTCGGCGGACGTGTTTGCGCCGGTGGTCACCGGGACCGTGCATCAAGCGCTGTTCGCGCTCAGCTTCGACGGTCAGCGCGGCGTCGCGGTCGGGGCTGCGGGCGAGGTGCAGCTGACCGAGGATCAGGGACGCAGCTGGGCCTTGCTGGAGCCGGCTCCGACGCGGCTGGCATTGCTGGGCGTTGATCTGGCCGGTGATCGCATCATCGCAGTCGGTCAGCAGGGGTTGATCGTGACCCGCAGCGCCGAAGGGCAGTGGCGCAATGCCGACAGCACGACCAAGAATCGTCTGTTCTCGGTCTCGCTGAACCCAGCAGGTCGAGCGGTGGTGGTCGGAGCATTCGGCACAGTGCTCGTGTCGGAGGACAGCGGCACTACCTGGGCTTCGGTCGCGCCGGCGTGGGCGGACTACGCGGTTGATGGCATGGAGCCGCATCTCTACGCCACCCATATCGATGCCGAAGGCGTGATCACGATCGCCGGTGAGTTCGGCTTGATCCTGCGTAGCCGCAACAGTGGCCAGGATTGGGAGCTGCTGCACAAGGGCGACGCCTCGCTGTTTGCGTTGCAGTTGCGCGATGACGGCGTCGGCTACGCCGCCGGGCAAAGCGGCACCGTGTTGCGCAGCGCCGATGGCGGTGCCAGCTGGACCGCGTTGCAGACCGACAGTGAGGCGCTGCTGCTCAGCGTGCACGGCGATGGCAGTGGAACGGTGGTGGCCAGTGCCATGCG
>JBFJKG010000257.1:0-3915 GCA_041635075.1 Solimonas sp. | reverse complement strand
TGTGTAGGGGATTGGCGACCGATGCTGCAGCCTGCCTCAGGACAGCTCGTAGGCCGTTCGGATCTGCGCGCGGTCCAGCGGCGGGCACTCCAGACCGGCAGCAGCAAACAGCGCAGCGTTGTCAGCGCCGAGGTCAGGCCCTCGGCGCTGCACCCCACCGCCACCGCGGGCGTAGCGGAACGGCAGGCCAGGCAGGCGATACTCCCCGACGATCAGCAACCATTGACGCGCCAGCAGTTGCGGATCGCGCAGCAGGTCATCGGCCCGGGCAACGGCGGCGGCGGCAATGCCCTGGTCCTGCAGCCTCTGCGAGGCGGCATCAGCCTCAAGGGTTTGAGTCCACTGCGTGATCAGCTGATCCAGTGTGTCGTGCGCGGCGCGGCGCTGCTGCGCGGTGGCGTACCGGGGATCGGCGGCCAGTGCGGGTCCACCGAGCAGCGTGGCCAGCGCTGTCCACTCGCGGTTGCTGCGTACGCTGAGCGTTATCCAGCGATCGGTTCCGGCTGTGGCGTAGCAACCTTGAGGGGCGTATTCGCGGTGACGATTGCCAAGAGCGACAGGCTGCTGCGTGTCCCTGGCGCAGCGTGCGAACTGCTCGCCGATGAACCAGGCAGTGGTCTCGCATTCCGACAGATCGATCCATTGGCCGTGCCCGTCGCGATCGCGCTGCCACAGCGCGGTCATGGCAGCGCAGACGCCCATGATGCCGTTCATGACATCCATTTCGCGGACGCGATAGCAATCACTGTCGGCATCGTAGGCGGTGAGCGATTGCAGTCCACTGATGGCTTCCAGCGTGCCGCCATAGCCGCAGTAGGCCGCGTAGGGTCCGGTGGCGCCGAAGGCGGACATCGACAGCAGAATGGCGCGCGGATTCAGCGCTTGCAGCCGCGAGTAGCCGTAGCCCTTGCGATCCATCACACCGGGCCGCGAATTTTCGATCACCAGATCAGTGCCGCTGAGTAAATGGTCCAGTACGGCGCGGTGCGGTGCCTGTTTAAGATCGAGCGTCAGCGAGCGTTTGCCACGATGCAGTTGCCAGAACCGCGGATGCTGATCGACCCGGTCGAGGTAGCCGCCCCGCATGCCGTCCAGGCGTCCGGGGTATTCGATCTTGATGACTTCAGCGCCATAGTCAGCAAACAGGCGCGCCGCATGTGGCCCGGCCCAGTCATGGGTGAAGTCGAGCACCCGCAGACCGGCGAACGGGGCGGCTGCCGGTCTGCGTGCGGCTATGGGTGAGCGCGGCGACCAATTCAACGCGTCTGTTTCGGTTGGCGCCACCGGGGCCGCCAGTGAGCGCCAGGGGCTGTGCTGAGCGCGAAACGGCGCGCCGGGCATCCGGACTGTGCCCAGCCCCGGTTGCGGTTGCTCCACAAAGAACGCGCGCGCCGCATGTTGCGGGTCGGCCAGTGCTTCGCCCAGCGACTTCAGCGGTGCCCAGGCGAGGCCTGCCGCCTGACCGGCGTGAAACAAGGCCTCACGGGTTTGCGTGGCTAGCCAGGGTCGCATCAGGGCTTCGGTTTTCTGGCGCTGCTGAATGCGGTCGCCCATGGTTGCCAGCGATGGGTCCAGCAGGTCGGGTGCTTCGAACAGTGGAGCGGCTTTCAGCCAATGGCGGATCGGGCCGCCGATAATGGCGGCCTCGCCATCGGCGCAGGGATAGGTGCGCCACGGCACCATGGCGTGCTGATCGCCATTGCGGCAGGCGACCTTGCCGGTAGCCAGACATTCCGCAAGCGCCACTTCGTAGTTGTCCAGAGAAGCTTCAACGATGGACAGATCAATCTCGTCACCGCCACCGTCGCGCTGCCGGCGCAGTAGCGCTGCAAGGCTGGCAATGTAGGCATACATGCCAGCCGTAAGCTCGCAGATTCGCGGAGCCGCGTTCAGCGGCGCGCGTGCGGCATCGCCAGTGGAATGCATCAGGCCGGAAGCCGCGTACAGGGTGATGTCGCTCGCCTGCCAGTGGCGTCGCGGGCCAGTGAGGCCATAGGGTGTGATGCGACAGATGACGACACCGGGATTGCGCGCCTGCAATCGCGTGTGATCCAGGCCGGCGGAGTCGAGCACGCCCCAGCCCCAGGCATCGATGATCAGGTCGGCCTGTTCGGCCAGGTCTTGCAGGATCGAAGGCTGCTGCGCAGCTGCAGGGAGCAGGCGCTTGCCGCCATGAAACCATGCGTGCTCGATCGGATCCAGCGCGGCGTCGTGGCCGCCCTGCAGCAAGGCGACGTCGGCGCCGAAGCCGGCCAACAGCTTGCCACAGTAGGCACCGGCAACATGACCACTGAGCTCCAGCACCTGCAGTCCGGCGAGGCTTTGCATGTCAGAACTCAAGCAGACCGTGACGGCGGCTGCAACAGGCGCCGCAACTCGGCAAGCACGCGCTGTGGCTGATTCACCGGAAAGAAGTGGCCGGCGTCGGCGACTTCGACGTAGTGCGCATGTGGCAGCAAGCGCTGCAGCGCAGTTCCGGAATGTCGGCAGCGCGACAACCCGCCGTACATCAGCAGCGTGGGCATGCGCAGCGTGGCAATCGCTGTAGCAGGCATGCCGGGGCTGTCGAGTTCATCGCGGGCGGTGGTGTGCTCCAGCAGGTTCAGCCAAGCCTTGGCCGCGCGAGTGGCACCGCGCCCCTGGCCGAAGGGGGTGAAGTCATCCCGCGCTTGCGGGAGCTGACCGGCGATGCACATGCGTGCCGCTGCTTCAAGGAACAGATAGCCGACCTGCGGTAGCTCTGCCCAGTCCGCGGGGTGCGTGGCGGCGACCTCTTTTTCGGCCTCGCTGATCCACGGTGTATCGTGCAACCGCAGCATAGGTTGCAGGCGCGCAATCCGCGCGTCGATCAGGCCGAGATGGGTTACCCGCTGTGGCGCCATGCCAGCCGTCTCCAATGCCGCAGCGCCGCCGTAGCTGTGGCCGATCAGCGCGGCGCGGTCGATCTGCTGCGCATCCATCAGTCGCAGCACATCCTCGGCAAAGTCGGTGGCGCGGTAGCCACTGGCCGGGCGCTCGCTGTAGCCGTGGCCGCGCAGGTCGAACAACGTGACCCGGTAGTGGTCCTGCAGGGCGACCGCGGTGGCGTACCAGAAGGCCCGATTGGTTGCCAAGCCATGCAGCAGCACGACATCGGGGCCCTCGCCGAGTTGCTGGACGGCCAGCTTGGGAGGTGTGCTCACGATCGGCGCGACGATGCGGCGCGCACCGTATCAGGCGACGGTATGCGCAGCGAGGTAATCGGCGATTTGTCCCACCGACAAGTCATCGACGTAGCGTCCATCGCGCATCAGCAGCTTGTCGAACGGCAGCTTGCGGCCGATGACCTCCTCCTGAATTGCGACCACCAGCTGGATGATGTCGATCGATTCAAAGCCCAGATCGGCCAGCAGCCTGGTTTCGGGACCCATGGCGCGGTCGAACTCGTTGTCCCAATCCTGAGTGAAGTCCTCAAGTAGCGCGGTGAGCTTGTGCAGATAGACGGTGCTGGCAGACATGGGGCATCTAGTTGAAGTAGAGCGGGTTGGCCAAAGGCTCGATGTCAAAACCATCGGCTTGGCGTAGAACACGGTAGCTGGCGGGTCGCAGTGCCTGCAAATCACCGGCGGCATACAGCGACTCCAGGCTGTCGAGCGCGCTTTCGATCCGCGAGAAATCCAGCGCTTCCTTGTGCGGGGCCAGATCGTAGCGCCACCACTCAAGTTTCAGCAGGCGCTCGATTACGTGGTCTGTGAAACGCATCCGCAGTACGCGCGCTGGCTGGCCGACGACTACGGCATACGGCGGCACGTCATGCGTCACCAGCGCGTGTGCGGCGACGATGGCGCCGTCACCGATCGTCAATCCGCGGCGGATCTGCGCGCCGGCACCAATCCAGACATCGTGACCAATCACGGTCTTGCTGGGCATCGTGTA
>JBFJKG010000256.1:0-3917 GCA_041635075.1 Solimonas sp. | reverse complement strand
GGTGTTTTTCCGTCAGAATCGGGTCGGATTTGGCGGGCAGGTATTCTCCTGCCTGAAGTTCCGGACGATGAACCATGACCCTGATGCCGCATTCACTCAGGCGGCGCCCAATGACCCCCGGGTCACGCGGGTAGGGCAGGTGCTCCGGCGCCACAACCTTGACGAGCTTCCGCAGTTCATCAACGTCCTGCTGGGCGAGATGTCAGTGGTCGGACCAAGGCCGCATGTTCCGGAACTGGATCATCTCTACGGGGAGCAGATCAAGGACTATGGTGCGCGCAATCTGGTCAAGCCCGGCGTGACCGGCCTGGCTCAGGTCAGCGGTCGTCGTGGCGAGACGCGTCGTCTGCGCGACATGGCGCATCGCGTCAGGCTGGACCTGTTCTACGTGCGTCGCTGCAGCTTCCTGATGGATCTGCGGACCATCCTCACCACTGTCCATCACAGTCTGGTGGGCGACGAAAAGGCGTACTGAGCACAGCCACAGGCTGATCAGCGGATCATTCCGGCGCGGCAGATAAAACAAACCCCCGACGGCGTACGCGGTCGGGGGTTTGTTCGTTACTGCAGCCTGTTACTGCTTTTCGACCTTGAACTCGACGCGGCGATTCATCGCCCGGCCTTCCACCGTGCCATTGTCGGCTACCGGCTTGGATTCGCCGAAGCCTTCCGAGCTGATGCGGCGGTCGGCGATGCCGTGCTGGATCAGGTAGCTACGTACCGACTGTGCACGGGCCTTGGACAGACGCAAGTTGTAGACGTCGGAACCCACGCTATCGGTATGCCCCTCAATCCGCACTTCCATGGTCGGCTGACCGCGCAGTCCTGCCGCGATCTGGTCGAGTGTGGTCTGGGCATCGGCCGTCAAGGTCGCTTTGTCGAACTCGAAGTTGACGTCGCGCAACACCAGTACCTGCGCCTTGATCGCACACCCGCGCAGGTCGACCTGCAGGCCGCGGGGTGTGTCAGGACAGGCATCCTTGGCATCAGTCACGCCGTCGCCATCGCTATCAGGCGGCGGTAGTGCACAGCCTTTGCTGTCCACGGCGGTGCCCTTGGGTGTTCCGGGGCAGGCGTCGCGGCTATCGGGAACACCGTCGCCATCACTGTCGAGTACCGGCGCGACCGGCGGTGGCGGTGGCGGCGGTGGCGGCTGCGCCATCAGATCAAACTGCGCGCCCAGGCTGACCTGTGTGTCATAGACCCGGTCATGGCCTGGAGAGATCGCGTCGTTGAACACGCCGATGCGGCGTCCTTCCAGGCGCAGCGCGGTATTGCGTGAGCCACCAAGATTCCACAGCAAGCCGCCGCCGGCATTGGCGTAGCCGGAGGATTCGTTGTCGCCGGGGACTTCGTCGAAGTGCCCGCCGCCGCCAATCAGCAGAAATGGCGTAAGCGCGCCTTGGGCGAGTTTGATGTTCAGATCAAGGCCGGCCCCTGAGAGTTGATCGCTGCCGCCGTCGTAGTTGTGATCTGCGCGCGTGGTGAAGGCCGTGATTTCGGTCGACAGGTAGTTATTCATCGGGAAGCCGAACAGCAACTGGCCGCCGATGCCGTCGTCAAGTTGCCGCGACGCGTCCGGGAACGAGTAGCTGCCCATCAATCCCGCGTAAGGCGAGCGGGAGTCCTCGGCCGCCATCGCGGTCAGACTGCAGAGGCTCAAGGCCACTGCAACTGCGTAGTAATGTTTTTTCATTGGTCATTTCCCCTTTAACGCTGGAAGCAGAGCGCCGCACCGAATTTGCCGGTGAGCGACGCTGATCTTGTAGGGGATGCGATGAAGCGGGGCTGAACCCAGCCAAACCTTGCCCGCAGATGAACCGGAGCGGCCGTTTACAGCGGGGTAGGGTGATCGGCGGGCAGGAGCACCGGAACTGCGCCGCAGGCGAGCTGCCTGCGGCGACGGGCATCATGCCAAGCGGCGAGTGCTCAGTTCGCCCGTGGCGGCAGCGCCGGAGAGACAACGGAACAGCCGCTCGCGTCCACAAGGGTGCCGGCTGTGGTCTGCGGGCAGCGATCAAGATGGTTGGGGACGCCGTCGTTGTCGCCATCGGCCACGGGGGCGGCCACCGAGGGCGCTTGTTGCATCGCCGTCGGCTCGGGTGGGGTTGGAGACACTGCGCCTGTGCTTGCGGTCGAACTGGGCGCAGTCGTCGGCGTCGCGGTGTGTGACGCAGACTGATCGAGTCCTTCGAAATGTGCGCAGGCGCCGAGTAGAGTGACGGCGAAAGCCAGCGCGACAGTTTTCAGGCGAGTCATGGATGTTGGGTCTCCTTCAGATCGAGATTGCATCAGGCACGCGCTCAATATTAGCCTGCTGAGTCGCGGGATGTTCGTATCGGGAGTAGAGCGTGGTGACTGGACGATTGCTGATGACGATGGTGTTGCTGGTAGCAAGCGGTGGCAGCGCCTTTGCGCTGGAGTATCCCGAAGCACCGCGCGGACCGGTGGTGGATGACTACTTTGGAACCGAGGTCGCGGATCCCTATCGCTGGCTTGAGGATGTCGATTCGCCCGAGACGCGTGACTGGGTAGAGGCGCAGAACAGCTTGAGTCTGCCGTTGCTGGCAGCGCTCCCGCAGCGCGAGGGCCTGCGCAAGCGGCTCACCGAGCTATGGAATTTCACGCGGTATGAAGGACTGCAGAAGCATGCGGGACACTACTTCTACCTGCGCAACGACGGTTTGCAGAATCAGTCGGTTCTGTTTGTGCAATCGACGGCAAAGTCTTCGCCGACGGCATTGCTTGACCCGAATCTCTTCTCGGCTGACGGTACGGTTGCGCTGACCGACTTCGAAGTCTCGCCCGATGGACGCTGGTTGGCGTATGCGACTGCAACTGCGGGGTCGGACTGGAACGAGATTCGCGTGCGTAGCGTCGCGAATGCAGAGGACAGCGGCGAAACTCTGCGGCGCATCAAGTTCTCCAGCATCGCCTGGACGGGGGACAGCCTGGGCTTCTTCTATGCGCGCTATCCCGAGCCCCCAAAGGATCAGCAACCGGGCACCTTCGACGATCTTGCGGATCAAAAGCTTTACTACCATCGCGTCGGCACGCCACAGAGCGCGGATCGGCTGATTCACGAAGCCCCTGACCAACCCAAATGGGGGTGGGGCGCAACGGTTACCGATGATGGCCGCTATCTGGTGCTGCAGGTCTGGCGCGGGTCGGGCAACGAGAATCAGGTCTACGTCAAGGATCTTGGCGATCCGAAGCATCCGGCCCTCGACGCGCCTTTCATGCGTCTGGTGGATCGTTTCGAGGCCGAGTACGCGTTGCTCGGGCACGTCGGCGGCCGTCTGTACTTCCGCACCAGCAAGGACGTGTTGCGCGGTCGTATCGTCAGCGTGGACATCACGGCACTGCCATACCAGTGGAAAACGGTAGTGCCGGAACAGGCTGACACCCTGCAGCACGCCCTGTTTGCGGGCAATGAGATCATCGCGCTGTACATGCATGACGCGACCTCACGGCTGCACCGATACGGCCTGGATGGCAAGCCGCGCGGCGAGATTCCGTTGCCGGGGCTCGGGAGCGTTCCCGATCCATCGCTGGGCGGCCTGCAGTTGCACGGCACAGCCGGCGATGCCGAACTCTTCTATGGCTATACGTCGTTCAATCAGCCGCAGGCGAACTACGTGTTCGATCTGAAGAGCGGCAAGGGGCGGTTGTTCCAACCGATCAAGCTCGGCTTTGATCCTGCCCAGTACATCACCGAGCAGCGGTTTGCGACTTCCAAGGACGGCACGCGTATCCCGGTGTTCGTGTCGTATCGCAAGGGGCTCAAGCGCGACGGCAAGAATCCGACGCATCTGTATGGCTATGGCGGATTCGAGATATCAAAAACGCCTGAGTTCTCGGTGCCTGCGCTGCTGTGGATGGAGCGCGGTGGCGTCTATGCGGTAGCCAATCTGCGG
>JBFJKG010000255.1:0-3922 GCA_041635075.1 Solimonas sp. | reverse complement strand
GATGACCCGGCCACCCCGGTAGCCAGCTCGGTTGGCACGTTCATGCGCTCGTCCGCTCGCCGCTCGCAGTTCAAGCCTACGGTGGCAGCAGCATGAGCCTTGCACTTGAATCAGCCCGCAACGCGGCTCGCGAGCACCAAGACTATCGGCCGATGGTACAACTGGTGCCGTATGCCGCGTTCCTGGGCGTAGAGATATCGATGCACCAGGATCGACAACGCTGCCGCCTTCCCTTTCGGCCATCGCTGATCGGCAATAGCGCACTACCCGCATTGCACGGCGGGGTGACGGCGGCGTTCATGGAAAACGCGGCGCTGCTGCATCTGCTGCTGCAGCTAGATCAGGACCGAATTCCGAAGAGCATCGACTTCTCGATCGATTACCTGCTGTCGGGCCGTGCCGAGGACTGTCATGCCGAATGCGAGGTATCGAGGGCCGGCTTCCGGGTCGCGCATACCGTGATTCGCTGCTGGCAAAGCGATCCTGCCAAGCCGATTGCGCTGGCACGTGCTCACTTCCTGCTCGCAGCGATGGAATGAACCTTTACCCGAACACCCGGACGCTGCGTGAATTGGACGCCGCCGCTGGGGCCATCAAGGGATCCGCCTTTCGCGCATTCAAGCGGTCTCTCGGCCAGCTGCGGGAAGGCGTGGACTATCATGTTCTGAGCCCTGACCAACACCTGAAACTGCTTGAAGAGCTGCGTAGCAAGGACAGAATCTATCCCTCAAGCATCAACGTGGTACTGCTGGCGCCTGGTGCAGCGCAACGGGTTTTGGATGACATGGAACCGCTGCCCTCGCAGCAGCGACCGCAAGCACGGTAACGCTTGTTTCCGCTACTCCGTTTGCGTGGTTGCCGCAGCCCCCGCCGCTGGTTAGGATGCCACTCCTTTTTCGTACTTTTTTGGAGAGATCCATGTCCGCTGCCGAACTGCTCAAGAAACTGCCTTCCGCTTTCAACGCCGATGCTGCAGCGGGCACTGACTGCACCATGCAGTTCAACTGCTCGACGCCAATGAACGTCGTCATCCAGGGCGGCAGCTGCGCCGTCAATGAAGGCGCGGCGGCCAGCCCCGACGTCACCATCACGATGGAAGACGACGATCTGGTGGCGCTGATGAAGGGCGAACTGAACGGCATGACCGCGTTCATGACCGGCAAGCTGCAGATCGAGGGCGACCTGATGCTTGCTCAGCGTCTCGCCACGATTTTCGATTCCTCCAAGCTGTAAGTTTGAACGCAGCAGATACACCGGCCCCGGGCAGCGATGCCCGGGGCTTTTGTTTTTCACTAGAGCTGGGGCCTCAGGGGCTACAGCTCCGGGCTGGCCACCGGCCCGACTACGGCCCCATACGCGCAGACTGGCAAGGCGCCGAGATTCGCCGAAGAATCCAAGCAGGAAAACGGCAATTGTTGGCCCGCGCCATCGGCCTGCACAAGCAGGCTGACCTCAGCATCTTCGACGCTACAGCCGGCTTGGGGCGCGATGCCTTTACGCTGGCGGCGCTCGGCGCTCGCGTCACGCTGGCTGAGCGCCACCCGCTGCTGCAGCGCCTGCTGCTGGACGCCCGTGAGCGCGCACTCGCCGCCACCGGTACCGAAGCAGCCGCAACCCGCACTGAAATCCTTGCGGAAGACGCACTGCGACTACTCGACGGGCGACGTCGTTGGGATGTCGTGCATCTGGACCCGATGTATCCCCACAGCGGCAAACAGGCGTTGCCGCAGAAGGAAATGCAAATTCTTCGCGACCTGACGGATGGCGACCCTGACGCCGCAAACCTGCTCGCACCTGCACGCGCCTGTGCGTTGCTCAGGGTCGTCGTGAAACGGCCACGCCGTGCCGGCTTTCTGGCCGACCTCGCGCCCAGCTTCCAGTTGGAAGGCACGCAGGCACGCTATGACATCTACCTGCCGTCATCAGCCTGACCACGTGTTGCGTTAGCATCGCGCGCACCTTATGACCGAGTTGCCGCCATGCGTCTATTGACCCTGATTCGTCATGCCAAGTCGTCGTGGGACCACACTCGGCTTAGCGACTTCGAGCGGCCGCTGAACGAGCGTGGACAGCGCGATGCCCCACGCATGGCGAGCCATGTTCTGAAGCTGCTCGGCCAACCCGATCGCATCGTCACCAGTCCGGCCGTGCGCGCGCTCACTACGGCGCAGTGCTTCGCAGATGTTCTGGAGATGAGCGCTCGTGGCTTCCAGACGGCTGCTTGCATCTACGACGCTAGCGTATCGACACTGATGAAACAGGTGCGTGCCCTGGAGGATGAAGATCGCCACGTGATGTTGTTCGGACACAATCCCGGCTTCAGCCAGCTTGCGCAGCAACTTGCTCCCTGCCCGTTTGACGACATGCCGACCTGCGCCGTCGTCCAGCTCGCGCTGACGGTCGATAGCTGGGGCGACGTAGACGCAGGCTGCGGGCGCGTACAGCACTACATCTATCCCAAGCTGCTACACAGCTAGCGCCCCGGTATCTGGTTCTAGACTGGCTTCAGCTGGCTACGGAAACGCTGCGCGTTCTGCACATAATGCGCCGCCTGCAAGGTCAGAAATTTGGCTTCCTGCGGAGACACCTCGCGTACGACCTTGGCCGGCGCGCCCATGATCAGGCTGTTGTCTGGGAAGGCCTTGCCTTCGGTGACCAGCGAGTTCGCGCCAACGATCGAGTTCTTGCCAATACGCGCTCGATTAAGAATGACGCTCTTGATACCGATCAGGGTGTTGTCCCCGATCTCACAGCCGTGCAGCATGACCAGGTGACCGATCGTGCAGTCGCTGCCAATCACCAGTTTTATACCTGGATCGGTATGCAGTACTGAACCATCCTGCACATTGCTGCGATCTCCGACGATCAGATCGTCGTTATCGCCACGCAGCACGCAGTTGAACCAGATGTTGGCCTGCTCACCCAGAATGACCGAGCCGATCAGCGCAGCGTTGTCGGCCGCCCAGTACTCGCCCTTAAACTGTGGTCGACGATCGCCAAGAGCGTAGAGCATGTGTATGACATCCTTTAGGACAAAGAGGTCCAGCAGTGTGACGAGACTGCTGCTACTGCTGCAAGCCGCTACTTTACTGCTGGCCGCCTGCGGCGGCGACGCCGTACCGCGCGTACAGCGGATCGACAGCGATGCTGTCATTCTCGCGTTCGGCGACAGCCTCACCTACGGCACCGGTGCGGAACGTGAGCAGAGCTATCCCGCACGGCTCGCCGAACTGATCCAGCGCAAGGTGATCAACGCCGGGGTCCCGGGCGAGACCACGGCAGAAGGGCGGGTGCGACTACCCGATACGCTCGACGAGTTCGAGCCGCAGCTGGTTATCCTCTGCCTGGGAGGCAACGACATGCTGCGGCAGATGGACCGCGCGCAGATGAAATCCAATCTTGAGGCGATGATCAAGGAGATTCGCAGCCGCGGCATCGGCGTCGTGCTGATCGGGGTTCCCGAACCCAAGCTGCTGGGGCTGAGCGCCGATCCCGCCTATGCGCAACTGGCCAAGGCGTTCACGTTGCCGCTGGAGCAGAAGATCATCCCGGAAGTGTTGAGCCAGCGCAGCCTGAAATCCGACCAGATTCATCCGAACGCCGCCGGTTACGCCGACATCGCCGAAGCACTGGCGGCGCTGCTGAAGAAAGCTGGCGCGGTCTAGACTGTGGTCGGTCGCTAGGCCTCTGCCGCGTCTGCGGTCTGACGCTGAGCGCCAAAGCCATGATCCTGTTCAACCAGGAAGTCCAACCACTTTTCGAGCAAAAGGTTGCGTCGCCACTGCGCACTCAGAAAGGCATGTGCGGCATCACCTGCCTCTTCCGCCAGCCACGGCGGGCGCTCCATGCATTGCAAGGCCTCTGCGACGGCGGCATCGTGATAGAGCCGCACCCAAAGATCGGGTTGCCTGCGCAGACCGTT
>JBFJKG010000254.1:0-3924 GCA_041635075.1 Solimonas sp. | reverse complement strand
TGACAGTGGCAATGCGCCCCAGCTGCACGCGTTTGACGCGGCAGGGCGGGGTCTGGGTGCCGTCACCATCGGTTCGACCAGCGGCTTCGATTGGGAAGCCCTGGCCGCGTTTGACTGGCGCGGTGAGGCTTGGCTCGCGGTCGGCGATATTGGCGACAACCTCGGCCTGCGCCGCGAGGTCTCCGTGCTGCTGTTGCCTGAGCCCGAGCCGCAACTAGCGCGCACGACTGCACGCGAACTGCGCTTCCGCTATCCGGGCGGTGCGCGCGATGCCGAAGCCCTGATGGTGGACGCAGCCGCCGGACAGATCCTGATCGCCGAGAAGGCGCGCGGAGCCGCTGCCCTGTATGCGCTGGATCTGGAGGGGCCTCTGCGCCAGGTCGCGCGCAGGCTGGCGGACATTCCGCAGGCATGGCCCGCTTCCGATGACTTTCCCGTCCTGCATCGCCGCGCCATCAGTGACATGGCGCTGAGTCGCGATGGCACCCGCTGGGCCCTGCTCGATGAGCGCCAGGTTCTGATGTTCGAGCGGCGCCCATCCGAATCATGGCAGGAGGTTCTGCGGCGTCGGCCACAGGTCTGGCCCCTGCCGCGAGATCGCCGCCTCTACGAAGCGCTGGCCTTCGACGAGGCGGGCGCGCTATGGATTGCGCCCGAGGGCTCGGCGCCGCCGCTTTCGCGGCTGCTGGTGACGCCCCCATGAATATCGCGGATGTGCTGGTGCACGTCGGCTATGTGCTGATGCTGTGTGCGCTGCTGGCGCGGGATGTGCTCTGGCTGCGGGGTCTGTTGGTGGTGGCACAGGGCACCTTGAGTACCTACGCTTTCACCCACGGCGTGCCCGAGATCGGCATGTGGAACGCGCTATTTGTCGTCATCAACGCGCTATGGGTGCTGGTGATTCTGCGCGAGCGTCGTGCGGTGCGCTTGCCGCCGGAACTGCAGCGCTGGCACGAGCGTGCCTTCGCCGCGCTGCCGGCTTCCGAGTTTCTGGCGCTATGGCGGCTGGGTGAGGATGTGCTCATCGACCACCAGCGGTTGACGCAACAGGGCCAGCCTGCGCAATGGCTGTGGTTTGTGGTTGACGGCGAGCTCAGCGTTCGCCAGCAGGATCGCGAAGTGACGCGTTTGCGCGCCGGAGATTTCGTCGGAGAAATGGGCCTGGTGACGGGTGCCGCCGCCAGTGCCGACGTCGTTGCGCAGGGGGCGGCCCAGCTGCGCCGCTGGGCGCTCAGTGATCTGCGGGCGCTGCGCCGCCGCCGGCCGGAGCACTGGGCGCGCGTGCAATCGGTGCTTGGCCGCGATCTGGTCGAGAAGCTGCGTCGCAGCGGTCAGGGAGGTGGCACGTCGTCGTCGCCCGGTGCCTCCGGCGCCACATCCGGGCCGACAGACTCATCGGGCACTGCCGGCAGTGCCTGAACGTCCGCAGGCAGCGGCGCGGTCTCGCCGGGCGCTGCTGGCGGGACATCGGGCTCGAGGGCAGGAACCCCGCGCGGCGTCGCAGCTGGCGGTGCCTCGGGCGTGCCCGCTTCGAGGTCGGCGGCGTCCGCTTCGTCGTCAGGCTCATCCTCGGGTTCAGGCTCGAAATCGTCTGCCACCGGCACCTGCCGCGGACCGTAGCCCATCTGCCGAAGAATCCACTGGCTGCGTTTGAGCACATACGGGCCTGGCTGGATTGCGCTCCAGCGGCGCGGGCTGGGGAGCACGGCCGCGAGGCGCGCGGCCTCGGTAGCGGTCAGCTGCGTCGCCGGCTTGCCGAAGAAGCGCTGCGCGGCGGCCTCCACACCGTAGATGCCGGGACCGAACTCGGCGATGTTGAGATACACCTCAAGAATGCGTTTCTTGGGCCACAGCCATTCGATCAGCATCGTGTAACCGGCTTCGATGCCCTTGCGGAAGTAACCGCCACCCGACCACAGGAACAGATTCTTGGCAGTCTGCTGACTGATCGTCGAGGCGCCGCGCTTGCGCCGCGATTTGCGATTGTGTTCGACCGCCTTCTCGATCGCCTCGAGGTCGAAGCCCTGGTGCTGCCAGAACTTCTGATCCTCCGCCGCTACCACGGCGCGTTGCGCGGGTTCTGCAATTTGGTTCAGCGCAACCCAGCGGTACTGCACCGGCCGGGTTGGGCTTTGCAGCATGAATGCACTGGTGGGCGGTGGTAGCCAGCGCAAGGCAATGACCGGCAGCAGCACCAGGGCCAGCATCACGCACAGCAGCCAAAGCAGCCAGCGTATCGGGCCCCGCCGCCGGCGCGGCGCGCGTACCGCTGGGCGCATGCGGCGGGGCACGCTCAGGCCGTCCTCGGCCGGACGCGGTTGCAGGCTCGGAGGTCTGCGCGCGGACATAGGCAGCTCAAGGCGGGTCACGAAGGCTGAATACCGGCAAGGTCAGCCGGAAGTAGATGGCCGCCAGTCGCAGCGCGGCGATCAGCGTCATGCCGGCCATCGCTGCCGTATTGCGATCAACGCCGCTGGCCTGCATCACCACGTATAGGGAGGCGCCAGCAATCGCGGCTGTGGCATAGATGCTGCCCTTGCGCAGTATCATCGGAATCTCCGCGCACAGCACATCGCGCAGCACGCCGCCAAACACGCCGGTGATGGTGCCCATGACCACGACGATCAGTCCGGGGTGTGCTGCCGCCTCCGCGATGCGTGCACCGGAGATCGTGAACAAGGCCAGTCCCAGCGCATCTGCCGCCTGCAGCGCCTGCTCCGGCGCACGCCGATAGCGCACGTACAGCACCGTGAACAGGGCGGCGGCGATGATCACGGTCAGATAGACCGGGTCCAGCACCCAGAAGATCGGGCGATCTAGCAGCAGGTCGCGCAACGTGCCGCCGCCGATGGCGGTAACGATGGCAATCACGACCACGCCCAGCAGGTCGAGACTCTTGCGGCCGGCAGCGAGCGCGCCGGAAATCGCGAATACGCCGACGCCGGCAAGATCAAGAATGCGTAACAGGGTCATGGTTTGCCAGGATGAAAGCGGCCGCTAGCCTGCGCAAGCGGCGGGCAAAGGTCAACGGCTGCCAGCTGGCAGGCCCAGCACGGCGCGCAGTACCCGCCGCGCAGACGGCGGTGCGCTCATCTCGCCGCCACCCAGCAGCAACCGCACGAGGCGCTGCCGCAAGTCCGGGCGCAGCTGTGCCGCAACGGTCAATGCGGAGACTCGCCACGGCGAGCTGCACCAGCGCCGCAGCTGCAGGCTGAAGGCGAACAGGGCAGCGTATCGATGGTGCAGGGTACGTGCGTAGTCGGCGCGCACCGCGGCCTCATCCTGTTCGGCAAGCATGCGCGCCGCGTGCGCGGCGGCAATGCGACCCGACTCCAGCGCGTAGTCAATGCCCTCGCCAGTCAACGGGTTCACCAGGCCTGCTGCCTCGCCGGCGATCAGCAGGCGTGGCGCCGACAGCGGGGCCTCTAGAAAATCGCAGCGCAGCGGAAAACTGACGGCGGGGCCGCAGGCGCGGGCCCCCTGCAAATGTGCGCGGGCGCCGCCGTGCGCAAGGTAGTGGGCCAAGGTGTCGGCCAGGCGCTCGCCCGGGCGTCGGCGGTAGAGGCCAATGCCGACGTTGGCGAGTCCAGACCCGGCAGGAAATATCCAGCCGTAACCGGGAACGGTGCGGCGGCTGTAGTGCAGACGCCAGGTGTCGTCGTCGGTCACACCCTCCAGGTACTGGCGCACCGCCATCATCATCTGCGGCTTGCGGGGCAGCAGGCGGTTGCGCAGCAGCGGCCGCAGGTGGGCGCCGCAGGCCAGTACCGCGCAGCGGGCCAAGAGGGTGGCGTTGACCCCGGCGTGCTGCGCGCTCAGTTGCAGCGCCGATCCTGTCAGTTGCCAGCGCTCGACCGTATGGTCTTCCAGCAGCGTTGCGCCTGCGGCCGTCGCGCGCTCGACCAGTAGCGCATCGAGTTTCAG